>JANQSK010000568.1 GCA_028284105.1 Anaerolineae bacterium | reverse complement strand
TTATAGAAAGCGATACGGCCGTTCCGAATATGCGTCGTTCCTTGCTGTGGGCAACGGGTGATTTTGCTTTAGGCAACGATGGGGATGAGCTCGTGCTGCTTCAACAAAATCAAATTATTGATGCCATTAACTACGAAGATCGAACCACCTTTTTTGCACCATCCATTGGAGAAGCGTTCCGAGGGCAATCCATAGAAAGACATCCTGCCAACTGTGATTCAAATACTGCGGCTGATTGGCAAACGGCCGTTTTGCCAACACCTGGTGTTGTTGAATTTGAAGAAAGTTGCCAAGACCCAATCAACCCTGCGCTTCTAGAAGCGTTGCCAACGATTGGAGCCATTCAAGGAAATGGTGCTCGTTCCCCATTTGAAAACCAAATTGTGACATTTCGTGGTGTGATGACTGGGAGTCATGCAGATACCAATGCGGCGGGCATCACGTTTTACACTATTTTTGTTCAAGATTTAGTTGGATTTGAAGACGATGATTTACAAACTTCAGACGGCATTGCTATTTTTCTTGGACGAACACAGTCAGAGTTTGAAATTGGAGATCAATTGCGCATTTCAGGAAGGGTCACAGAGTTTTTTGGATTAACTGAGATTGACGATGAGAATTTGCAAATTTGGCGAGAGGCTAGTGAGCAAACATTGCCAGCCCCAATAGAAATGACCCAAATCCCTAATGAATCTTGGGAGGCGTATGAAGGGATGCTGGTTTCTTTTGAAGAAGGCGTTGTTGTGGGGGCGCATTTTCCAAGCTGTGGTTTTTTTGTGAATCAAGACATGAGCAGAGCCTTTCAGCGAGAGGACGGTGCTGTGGAGGGGAAACGGCCGTTTCCTATCCTCAATCATCAAGAATCAACCTGTGATCCATTACTGCCTTTGAAATTCAATGATCACATTTCGTCATTGGCGGGGCCACTCACCTATCATTTTGATGAGTATAAGATGGTGCTTCAGCCAAACGCTGAGGTTAAAGTTGAACCAGCCCCAAAGCCAACAATCTTTCCTATTCATCAAGCTGAACCTGACGAGTTGTCTATTGCCACCCTCAATCTCCAAAATCATTTTGACCACAATGATGACACTGGTTTAAGCGCTGAGCCTAAAGTGACGGAAGATGAGATTGCTATTCGGGAAGAAAAAATGAGCTTTGCAATAGCCCATTGGCTGAAATGCCCAGACGTTATTGGAATTCAAGAGGTGGAGAATAGAGCCTTATTAGTCGGGCTTGCTGAACAAATTGAAGCTGACTGTGGATTTGTGTATGCCATTGCCCATGAAGAATCAACCGACAGCCGTGGCATAGATGTGGCCTTGTTAGCAAATCCCACAAAAATTGAGATAGAGGCAACGACGTTATTACAAACGTGTAGCTCAGTTCAGACAGAGCTGGAAGACGCCTCAATAGAATGCCCTGAAACGCAACGGCCGTTATTTTCCCGTCCTCCTTTGCTTGTCCAAACCTTGGTAAACGGTGTGCCATACCAATTTGTGGTCAATCACTTTAAATCGAAGCGAGGCGGTGAGCAGGAAACGGCCGTTCAGCGTCATGCTCAAGCTGATTTTGTGAATAGATGGGTGGGTGAACAGCTTGCTCTTGATGAGACAGCCAATATTGTAGTGCTGGGTGACTTTAATGATTTTGAAGCATCTGAAACGATGGCACGTTTAATTGCAAACGGCCGTTTATCAAATCCGTTGCTTACCATTCCAGATGAGACTCGGTACTCTTTTTCTTTTGGAGGCGTTTATCAGTTGATTGACGGTATTTTGCTGTCACCGAGTTTGTCAGAAACGGCCGTTGTAGTAGATATTCGGCACGTGAATGTTGATTTTCCTTTTCAATATCAGCAAGAAAATAATGCCGAACGTCTGCCTTTTCGGAGTTCTGATCATGATTTGCCGATTGTGTGGCTAACTCAAATGCAACAGCAGCCCATTCCGACTGTGATGCCGACTGAATTGCCAACTGTTGAAACGGCCGTTGTCCTTACACCCACAGCATCCCCTGAAATCATTGCTCAAACGAAACCACCCAACTATTTTAGATGGGGTCTTGTGGTTGGTATTGTGATTGCTGTTTTGATGGGTGCCTTTATGGTTCGTCATAAATTTCAAAACGAATAATCGGCAAAATTTTTACGCGACCTTCATGCGAAATTGACAATTGGCTCATTGACCATCGTAAGATCAGGTCGGTACAATGAACCGTATGGCACACGAAAGTACAAACATCTTGATTTTAGAACCCGATCGCGCTTTTGCGGTACGTTTGGTACGCGCTTTGGGTAAAATCGGTGATTTTAATGTTTCGGTTGTGCCATCGGTGCGTGATGGCTGTTTACAGCTCATGCAGGACAATCAAGACGTTGCCTTTATCCCCGTTTCTGAAAGCTCAAAAATTATGCGCTCGTTCAGAGCCGTTCAACCCGACATCCGTCTCATTTTAATGACGCCAACCTCTGAATATGAAGTGCCTAAAACATATTCAGGGAGCGTTCAGGCGGTGATGATTAAATCATTGATGGATGTAGAATTGCCGGTTGTACTTGAAAAAGCGCTCGAGCAGCCTATTCTCGGCAATGATGAACCGGATGAAGAAGCCGAGTTAGAATTAGAAGTCCTCGATACGACTGTGATGGATGAAGCACTTCAACAAATTCGATTTAGTCGTCTCGTTCAATCCGTTATTTTTGCTCGCAGCACGAAGATGCTCTCTTGTATTGGTGAGCTCACTGAAAAAGAGGCAGAGACTGTTGGCATGCACGTTGGGCGTGATTGGTATTCGCCAAACCCAACCCGTATTCAGTTCCTCCACTTGCCGGCTCGCAAAGGGGACTTGCTGCTCTATTCGCATCAGGTGCTTGAGAACTACTTCTTAACCCTTGTCGCTGCCCCCGAAACGCCTATTGGTGAACTTCGCGTCCAAGCATCCAAACTCGTGGTAACGCTACGCCGCATTGTGCTTGGCCAAACGGCGACACTGACGGGACGTTTGGTCGCGGGTGAACGGGTAGACGGCCGTACCTCTTATGCTATCGTTTGGCGTCCTACACAACCTTTATCAAGTTCGCTTATTATTCCACTACGACGGGCCTTAGAGCGCATTGCCAATACCAACGCCTGTATCTTGACGCATACGCAAGTGCTGCCTGAATTGGTGCACGTTGTGGTTAATTGCCCTCCTGGTCGTGATAGCGCGTGGGTGACATACCTCCTCAAACAAGGTTCTGAAAAGAAGATTCAAGAAGAGTTTGGTGTGCTGGCCAACCTTTGGGACAAAGGCTACCATGCCACAGAATCAACTGACCCCCTTTCAGAAAATGAACTCAACCTCTTTTTAGAGCGTATGCAGCAATAAGTTTCATCCATAAACATCAACGCTAGTTGCTCCATTAACTCATCCTGAATTCATACCCAAAACGAATACATTCCGCTAAAATCGAACCATGCCTGAAGGTC
>JANQSK010000557.1 GCA_028284105.1 Anaerolineae bacterium | reverse complement strand
TTCTAGGTACTCCGCATGCTTACGAAACCCCAGCTTTTGATACATAGTAACGGCCGTTTCATTCTCCGCCAGCACGTTTAGCCCAATATGATCCACCGTTTTACTGAGTTCTTGGCATAAGCGGGAAATAGTGCACTGTGCATATCCTTTGCCACGGTGATTGGGGTGGGTTGTAATGCCACCGAGTGCAGCCACCTTGTAAACATCCGAATAAACGTGAATGCCAGCCACACTAACCAATTCCCCCTCTTTTTGAAGAGCGTAATAATGACCAATCTCCAGCATATGTGGCTCAAACCAGTTATCTGGGTAGCTTACATCGTAAAACTGACTCACTGTATCGACCATATTCGGTGTCAACGCGATTGTACCGTCTGTGCTGATTCCATTTAGAACCTGCTTGTCCTCCAAGCCCATTTTGAGATGAATACCGTGCGACTCTGCCTCATAGACCGTGGCAACAGTTGATTCCAACCCCACACTCAAATGAGCATAAAATTGGTTCGGCAAAATAGGCATCACTTGTTCCAACAAAGTTTTCATAGGTGCAAGATTGTTGGTGAGTGCCAATAATGTTGGGGTTGATACGCCGGTGTACAAGAGAATAACGGCCGTTAATTTACCCTCTTCTCGTAACCCGTACCAAATGGTGTGTTTCCAGAAAAAATCACCTAAGTCACCAATACTATAGATATGCAAAAACACATCTTCTTGAAAATACACCAGAAGTTCATCTTTATCATGAATAATTTCCATTTCTCACCTCATCGGGAAAGGCAGTGTAATGGCTGGTCAATTGTTTGGCAAGTGGGTGATTTTTAACGTGTGCACGAAGCAGAGCAGTTACATCAAGGCAAGCAAAGGCTGATGCGGCATGGTGGCTCGTTTTCGATATTCTGATGGGGAAAGCGTAAAGACACGGCGAAAAGCGGCCGTAAAGTGACTGTGACTTGAAAAGCCAAGCTCGTAGCTCATATCTGAGATTGATTGATTAGGCTGTGACAAATAATCGAGCGAATGATGCAGTCGGATTCGATTTAGATAGTTGTGAATCGTTAGACCCGTGATCTGTCGGAAGATGCGGCACAAATGGTAAGGGGAACTGTGGACCTCTTGTGCAATCTGGTTAATAGACAACGACTCTTGGAACCGAGTGACGAGGATGCCTTTGACTTGCTGAACAAGCTCTTTCCGTTCGGCAAGTGTGGGTTCCTTGCAGGATGCAGTACGGCCGTATCTGGCCTGGTAAGAGCGCTCGATCACCTGCTTAAGCAGCGTTAGCAATTGCTCTTCTAAATAAAATAAGTCGAGTTCTTCGGCCTGCCGAATGTGTTGAACAAGTAAGCGCTGCTGGAAATAGATATTAGGATCCCCAGGGCCATGGGTAAAACGAAACGGCCGTTTTTCATGTGCTTCTACTTCAGGGTCAATCAATTTTAGTGCCTGCTGAACCGTCTCATAAGGAAAGGAGAACCATTCGCACACATCCCCTTCCTCTGACACTTTGTCGCGAAAATATTCCTGCCCCTTGTTATAAAACATGACCAAATTGGGGTCAGTCAGCACCGAGGATTTACCCACATGGGTAATTGTGACGCTTGTGCGGGGAAACACAATGAGATAACCGCCGGTGGGTCCTGAATAATGAAAGTCAGGGTGGCGCGTCGGACAACGGAATGTGCCTACTGTCACATTTTTAGTTCTTAAATAAACATGATCGGTCGGAATCATGCTAACATGATAACAAAGTGTCAATTAAGAGTCAAAACAGGGACCAAAAAGCGAACTTTCATACCATCCAGACAACAAAAAAGAGGTGCCTCGAAGGACACCTCTCTGATTTATCGTTGATTGGCTTTGATTTTAGCCTAAGCGCTCTTTAAATTCGGCCGTTAATGCTGGCAAAACTTTAAAGAGATCGCCGACGATGCCATAGTGCGCCAATTTGAAAATTGGTGCATCTGGATCTTTGTTGATAGCAACAATCAATTTAGACGTACGCATACCCGCTTGATGCTGAATCGCACCGCTGATACCGTTAGCAATGTACAAGTCTGGGCTTACGGTTTTACCCGTTTGACCAACTTGATGTTCATAAGGAATCCAACCCGCATCAACTGCTGCACGGGATGAACCTAAAGCGGCACCCAATGTTTCAGCTAATTCACGAACGGGTTCGAACCCTTCTGGGCCACCAACACCACGACCACCGCTCACAATAATGCTGGCGTCAGTTAGGCTTACTTTACCTTCTTTACCCGCAAAACCAGTGATTTTGGTTG
>JANQSK010000516.1 GCA_028284105.1 Anaerolineae bacterium | reverse complement strand
ATCTAGTGGGTTTTTCTGGCCCTTACTCATCATTGGACTAGGGGTCTTCTTGCTGGCCCGCCGCTCATAAGCATTTACTCTTCACGCGATTCTTCACGCAAACGTCGAAGTGGAGAACTCAATGTCATAAATGGTGAGCGCGTCGGTGTTTCATCACTCACTAATTCAGACGTCTCCAATTCGGAGGCGTCTTCCATTTTTAGGGCAGGAATCGACAAAATAAACGTGGTGCCTTCTCCAACAATACTCGACACAGTTACATCCCCCCCATGTGCGGTGGCAATCCACTTCACAATCGACAATCCTAAACCGGTTCCCCCAAGCCCACGACTTCTGGCTTTATCCACGCGATAAAAGCGATCAAAAATAAAGGGAATATCTTCTGGTGGAATCCCAATTCCAGTATCGGCCACTTCAACCACAGCCCAATCATCTGTATGGGACAAGCTGAGGCTCACACTGCCCCCAGCTGGAGTATATTTGATTGCGTTGGTAATTAAATTAAGAAGAAGTTGCTTCAGGCGGTCTGTGTCCCCCATCACGCGGACGGGATCAACGGCCGTTAATGTCACCGTCACGCGCCCCTTCCCAATAATCTCAGCCTGACGGTAAACTTCAAAGATGAGCGAATCAAGCTCAACCTCAGCTTTCGCCAAGGGTAAGCCTCCAGCACCAGCACGAGCCAATAACAGAAGATCACCAACGAGCCGAGTCATTCGATCCACTTCTTCCTGAATAATACCCATTGATTCAGGATCACCGGTACCCATACGCCGCATTAAATCGATGTTGCCCCGAATGGTCGTTAACGGGGTACGTAGCTCATGAGATACATCAGCTAGAAGACGCTGCTGCGTTTGGAACAGTCGCTCTAACCGTTCAAGCGTTTGGTTAATGGAGCGGGTCAACACACCAATTTCATCCGTTCGGCCCGTATCAGGCACCCGACGGCTCAAATCATCAGCATTGGTAATTTGACGGGCAACATTGGCAATGTCTTCAAGGGGTTTAAATGAACCCGGGGTCAGCAAAACGGCCACAAAAAGTGACCCGATAGCAGCAGCAAACCCAAAAAAGAGCGCAATCACAAGTGAGCGATTGAAGATTTCAACGCTATCGACGAGACGCGCGATTTGAATATAGCCAATGGCTGTATCATCAAAGCCGGTTTCTTCTTCTGCAAATGGAATGGTTAAAACACGAAGGTTGGTTCCCGCTGTTTCTACCTGATTGTAGACAGGTTCATCTGAAAAGCCATTGGGGTCAAATATGCCGTCAAACCCTTGAATATTAGCGGATGCGATAAGAATGGTTTCTTGATCTTCACTAATAAACATGAAGAAGGTTGAGGCGGTTTCGAGATTGTTAAACTCCCCAGGTAATTCAAAAAGAATACGGCCGTCTTGGGCACGCTGGTATGAACCTGTCAATACCTCCGTAGCTAAAGCGGCCAAATCGCTGTCAATTTGAGACACAATTCGGTTACGTGGCAAGGAGTAAACAATGGTGGCAAACAGAACGAATGCCACCATAAAAATACTTGTATAAACTACCAGTAACCGATTTTGTATTGACAAATTTACGACTCTTCGCGTAATACGTAGCCAATGCCGCGCACGGTGTGAATCAAGCGAGACATGCCACCCTTTTCTGTCTTTTGACGTAGATAACGAACGTATACTTCAATAATATTGCTTTCGCCACCAAAGTCATAATTCCAAACGCGGTCAAAAATAAGATCGCGGGTCATAACTTGACGGGGATGACGCATAAACAGTTCAAGAAGTTCATACTCTTTGGCAGTTAAATCAAAGATTTCACCGCCGCGACGTCCTTGGCGTGTTCCTGTATCAAGCTCTAGATCAGCAAAGCGGAAAATTTGAGGTTGTGATGGCTGTGAGCGACGAAGCAAAGCACGAACACGTGCCATCAATTCATCAAAAGCAAACGGTTTTACTAAATAGTCATCAGCGCCTGCATCCAATCCAGTGACCCGATCTTCAATCGTTTCCTTTGCAGTGAGCATCAAAATAGGTACATCACTAACCGCACGAATGCGGCGGCATACTTCCAACCCATCCATTCCGGGGAGCATAAGGTCAAGCAAGATTAAGTCAGGTGGATTTTCACGAGCAAGCTCCAAACCCAGTTGGCCATCTGCGGCGGTGTCAACGCGGTATCCTTCAAAGCTCAAGCCACGTTGTAAAAATTGACGAATTCGTTCTTCGTCCTCAATTGCTAAAATGCGTGTCATTTGGTTGCCTCCAACAATCTCTCACCTTGTTACTTCTTCTAGCGATTTTGCATAATCCCAGTTACACTAGCATTCGGGAAGAGATTGCATTAATTTCATTTCGGTTTATCTTAGTTTTTATAAAGTTCGGCCATTTGCAAGACCGACACTTTATTGAGTGGCGGAATCATAATTAATTGTTGTAAAAAATTTGTAAAATGGCTCTTTTTTAGAGTAAATCTCAGTTTTTACTCACAAACGAACTTTTGTTAATGTATATCTTACAATTGTATATTTACCAAAGTGGCTCTTCCTATCCAAAATGGTTGTCCCTGAATCAATGAGAGGCGGGTGGCTTAAACAACCATATAAAGTTTACATAAATCTATCAACTTTTATTTTCACCAATCGTAGGCAAAAGCACCTATGGATGCCCTGATTGAATTTGGCCTAGAAGCAAGTCGAGCATTACAAGAAGCTTTTCCATATCTCGCTGATTTTTTTGATGGCATCAGTGTCCTTGGCAATGAAATTTCTTATTTGCTTCTGTTTCCCCTTATTTATTGGTGCCTGCACAAAGAATACGGCCGTCACCTTTCCTACGTCTTTCTCATCTCCACCTTCATCAATTTACTAGGCAAACACGCTTTTCGACAACCACGGCCGTTTTGGCTCGATGAAACGCTCCACGTCTCAGGGGAATCTCCAAGTTATGGCATTCCCAGTGGGCACACACAAAACGCTACCTTCATTGCGCTCTTTCTTGCGACAAAACTACGCAAAAATTGGGTTTGGTGGCTTGCCATTTTGTACATCATCCTAATGATGATCAGTCGTGTATATTTGGGTGTTCACTTTGTGCACGATGTCATTGCGGGACTCTTTTTAGGGATTTTAGTCCTTGGCGGCTACTATCTTTGGCTTTACTTTTCTCACAAGACCTTTTCCAAACGGATTCTAGGATTCAGACTCATGTTAGCCCTCGCCTTGCCGTTTGGCTTTGCGGTTATTTACACGGCCGTATTCTTCCTGATTGGCGAACCTAACTACAATGTGCCTTGGG
>JANQSK010000514.1 GCA_028284105.1 Anaerolineae bacterium | reverse complement strand
TGCACTTTCCATGCTAATGACAAAGCCCAAGGGAGGTGTTTCCATTGTTAACTCCGAATGTTGTTGATCCCAAGCCTTCCATTCAGCGATATGTGCCTTTAAAGAGTCTGCATCTTCAATGATGCGACAATGACCACTTTGCTTCAAAGCCCGATAGTAGGCGAGGTGGGCTTGGGCCATACCATAGGCTTGTTCGGGTGATTCATAATCGATGTGTGGAGCAGGACGACCCGTCGAGCGAGCAAGTAGGGTTGTCATTGATAACGCGACTCGCCCTCGACGCATGTCTGGTAAGGCGACAGTGCCATTTCCACTCCATTGAAACGTTTGGGCTGACTCTGCTGAGCGGATAGAGTGGGCGGTCCAGAGTAAATTTCGATTAAATTGAATGGCGTTTAGGCCAAGATCGAGGTGTGAGTCTGCAATTAACATGCTGTTTCCTTTTGAAAGTGAGTTGACTATTTCAAAAAATTTCAGGAATTATTGGAATTTAGGGAATTTAATAACAGTTGCTCCATTAATTTCAGTCTTTCCTGATTTATTTTTTAGAAATCGAAAGTTTATAAACACACTTTTATCCTAATCGATTTTCACATCTGAACCCAAGCGGCGTGCCATGAATTGGTAAAGATCCCAGATGGTGCCTTCGAAGTCAGCGGGGGCAAGATAGCCCGGTTTGAGGTAGCGGGATTTGAGTCCTTTTTGGAGCGTTTCGAGCTTGGTTTTGTCTTCTTCGTTGAAGTCGTGGCATAGTTTGACGTAGTCGATAGCGGATTGGTCATCGGGTTCGGCGGTGGAGATAACGCCCCAGCGGATGCCCACATGGTCAGGACCTAACGGCCGTAAACACATATAGACACATGCATTTGTTGCTAGCCCGATCACATGATTGGGGTTGATACAGAACATGGGGGATTGGCGGGTTTCTTCCTTTGTGAGCCCTTCAGGGTAAGGGAGGCGTTCAGGGTATTTAGGATCATATTTGGCCCAGTAGCCTGTAAAGTAATCATCGTGGGGCATTTTGACACAAAGGGAGGTGGGGGTGATGGGATGGAGCGTTTTATTATGGGTGGGGCTTAAGTGATACCCTTCCATAAAGTTTTCAGCTAAACATTTCCAGTTGGTTGCCCACACTGTTTCTTCACCGTACACAAAGTTGCGTTCCGCCATCCGATAATTTTTGATGATGGGCATGAGATTCTCTAGCTTTGGGGCTAAGGGTTCAGCGTTTCCATTTAGATTAACGTAGATAAAGCCTTCCCAAACTTCACAGGTAAAGGAGGGTAAGGTGCAGTTTGCTTTATCAAATCCCTCAATGCGATCCATAAGCGGTGCATTGAGCAATGCTCCCTCTGAGTTATAAACCCAAGCGTGGTAAGAGCAGATGAAGTTTTTACGATTGCCGGTCCCTTCAACGAGCATATTTCCACGATGACGGCACACATTTGAAAGAATACGAACATCACCTTCTTGCGTACGTAAGACAATGAGTTGTTCTCCAACCAGTTCAGTTGCGAAATAGTCGCCAGGGTTAGGAATTTCACCCACATGTCCAATGCAAATCCACTCCTTTCGGAAGATATGGTCTTCTTCTAAGGCTAAAAATTCAGGGGAAGTGTAGTAGATAGGGGGCATTGTCTGGGCTTGGTCTGCGCTGACGCTTTTGAGATGGGTGAGGGCGTCACGGATTTCTTGAACAGGGTTAGTCATTTTTGGGGTTCTCCTTTTTGTAGCTAGCGCTAGAGCTAGAGAGAGGTATTTGCTGACTAGCTGGCTAACTGACTAGCTGATGGGGGATTTTTACCGCAAAGGGCATAAAGTATGCAAAGAATTGTATAAGGTAATTGGGTAATTAGGTGATTGGGAGATTAGACAAAACAAAAGTTATGTTTCGAAAATCAAATAGTGTGTGTATTCCCCATTTAGCTGTTTGTTTGTAAAATTCCAAAATTGAATTTAAAGAGAGGTGGTGCATGGATTTTGCAGATGGTTTTGTGGTTGTTGTCAAAGAGGATTGCCCAACTTGTCAATTGGTTGTGCCGGTGTTGGATGAGTTAGTTGAACACGGACTTCCGATGACCATCTATGCTCAAGATGAAGTTGGCTTTTTGGAGTCTGTCGCCGAAAAAACGGCCGTTTCTCTTGATCAAACGCTTGAACTTTCTTATCGCCTCGACATTGAAACAGTCCCCACAATCGTTCAATTTCAAGAAGGGCACGAACAAGCACGTCTTATAGGCTGGCAGCGAGAAAGCTGGGAGCAGTTTTTCAATGTTGAAAAATTAGGCCAAGGGTTACCCGATTGGCGACCCGGATGTGGAGCAAAAAACGTTGAACCACAGATCAAAGACCTACTTGAGTTGCGATATGGTGATGTGGAGATGGCGTCTAGGATTATTGCCATTTCTGAGATGGAAGATGAGATTGAGGCGTGCTACGATCGCGGTTGGTCAGACGGTATGCCATTGGTTCCCCCAACCAAACTACGTGTTTATCGTATGCTTCAAGCGACCGATCGAAATCCAAATTATGTGATTGGACACATGCCTCATAATCATGCCCCTGTAACCGTTGAAAAAGTGGCCATCAATGCAGTCATGGCGGGTTGCAAGCCAGAATATTTTGAGGTCGTGTTAACGGCCGTTTCTGCCGCCTGTGATCCCAAATATGGATTACGGGCATTTATGGCCAGTACGTGGTTTTCTGCCCCTGTGATTGTCGTGAATGGTCCCGTTGCCAAAAAGATTGGCATGGAAAGTGGGTTTAGTGCTTTTGGTAGCGGTAATCGGGCAAATGCGACGATTGGTCGGGCTTTGAATTTAGTGGTTCGCAATGTAGGTGAAGTGCTACCTGGGGAAGTGTCTCGCTCGACGATGGGGAGTCCTGGGCGATATTCATTTTGCTTTGCTGAAAATGAAGACAATACAAGCTGGCTACCGATTTCTTCAGAGTATGGGGCACCGGCAGGAGAATCGGCCGTGACGCTTTTGACGGGAGATGGGTTGCAGCCCATTGCAGATGAGCGATCACGTGAGCCTCACTCATTGATTAGCTCACTCGCACATGGATTGCGAGCCGTTTATCATCACAAATGGGGATTAGATGCTGATGTGGTGCTCGCAGTCAGTGTTGAACATAGCAATGTGTTTGAAAGTGCCGGCTGGAGCAAGAAGATGGTGCGTGAGGCGCTTGAAGCTCAGTTGGTTATGGAAACTGAAGGCATGGTTCGCGGGGCAAACGGCTGCGCTGAGGGAATTCCTGCCGAAGTAGCAGCTCGGCAATCGACAATCACAAAATTCTTACCTGGGGGAATCCATATTGTGCGCGTTGGTAGCGCGGCTGGCTTGTATTCAGCGGCGATTAGCTGTTGGCCAAGCGGCGGAGATGAAGGAACCCAATCTGTTACACGTGTTATTGGTGATTTTTGATCTATTGAAACATTGTAAGTCTCATTAACAGATGATGCTGGGCAAGTAGACTATTTAAGACTTACGATGTTTGATGTGTTGAAAATTATGGCTATTAATCAAACAGAGAAATTATCATTGAAAAAAAATCCTCGATTTCTTGAAGCGGTGGTCATCATTGTGTCTGTGTTGGGGACAGGCATGGTAAATGTGGACACAACGGCCGTTAATGTGGCTCTGCCCAGCATTCAAACGGCATTTGGCATTGATATTACAGGTGTTCAATGGTTGGTTGATATCTATTTACTGACCGTGACAACGCTATTATTGATAAGTGGGGCGCTGGGGGATCGATACGGCCGTGTTTTGATTACCAATATTGGCGCGGTCATTTTTACAGTAGCCTCCTTGGCATCCGGTTTTTCTCCAACATTTGAATTTTTGATGGTGTGCAGAACGATACAGGGTGTAGGGGCCGCCCTTTTAGCTCCTGGGGGATTGGCTATCATCAATGCCACTATTCCACCTGACCAACAAGGTCGTGTTGTTGGGGTCTGGATTACTTTTACCACGACCGTTATCGCTTTGGGACCTCTGCTTGGAGGTTGGATTATTGATAACACCTCTTGGCGATTTATCTTTTACATCAATGTGCCGTTGGGCATCATTACATTTTTAGTGGCTTACTTTTTTATACCTGATAGTAAAAATCTAGAATCGACCAATAAACCACTAGAT
>JANQSK010000507.1 GCA_028284105.1 Anaerolineae bacterium | reverse complement strand
ATAAACGCAGCCGTTGGGGCACAGCTTCCATAATCAATCATCGTACCAGCCCAATCGAATATGACGAGTTTTACAAGCCCTTTGTATTTAGAGGTGTTGATTGTGTGCATGTACGCTATTTTAGCGATGAACGATAGAATGGGAAATCAACAAGAGTTGGAGCATAACCTTTAAATACACACGTTTTCAATTGCATTCAACACAGGAGGAGAAATGACCAAATATCGGTATGCAGAAATGAGTTGGCCTGAATGTAAAGCAGCGGCTGACAAGGGGAAAGTGGCTGTTTTACCAGTCGCAACGTATGAAGATCATGGCTATCATCTGCCAATTGATACGGATGTTGTGCTTTGCACTGAGATTTGCGATCGAGCGGTTCGTCGTATTCCTGAAACGGCCGTATTAATTCCACCCGTTACTCACGGCTATAGTCCCCATCACATGGATTTTCCTGGCACATTAACCATTGGTTGGGATACATTTGTCAACTATGTAAAAGATATTTGTGTTAGCCTCGTTGCTCATCAATTTACACACATCTTGATAGTGAATGGACACGGTAGCAATACGGCCTTGCTTGAGATGGCTGCCAGATTAACGGTATTAGACTCAAATGGAACTGTCGCTTGTGCCTCGGTCAATCATTGGGGCGTGAGAAAAGCAAAAGAAGTGGGGAATGAGGTGCGTGAATCGGCATTTGGAGGCGCTTCTCATGCAGGTGAATATGAAACGGCACTTTATCTTGCTTTAAGACCAGAGCTTGTAAAAATGGACAAAGCGGTTAATGAACTGTCTCCTCTCCCTCCTAGTTTTCAGACGGATTTGCTAAAAGGGAAACGTACTGATGGCTCGGTTGCAAGCTATATGCCTTATTGGAGCACAATGACTGAAAGCGGTGTTCGGGGTAAGGCAACGCTTGCCACGAAAGAAAATGGGGAACTTTTCTTAGAAGCGGCCGTTTCTGGCCTTGTCGAATTGATAGAAGAATTTAAAACGATAGAAATTATGCCGAGAAAGGATCATCATGAGTAGACTCCATTTTAGACAAGCAACTAAAGAAGATGTGCCATTGATCGTTTCTCTAGATCAGAAGATTTTTGGGGTGTATGGGGGCGAGGAAGACCCTGACATCATTGCAGCCCGAGTAGATGCGTATCCCAAAGGCTGTAGGATGCTTGAACTGGTCAATGGTGAAACGGTTGGTTATTTAACGGTTGAAAAATGGACCACCCTTCGAGAACCTGCCTTGAATGAAAATCCTCATGAAACGCATGACCCCAATGGATCAGTTTTAAATATCACGACCTTAGCAATTGACCCTCCCTATCAAAGCCAAGGATTTGGCGGTGAAGTGCTTCAATGGCTAGAGCCATTTTCTATTGATGAGAGTTGCAATCAAATTGTGCTCGAGACTGCAAATGCCCGTTCATTTTATGAGAAGCATGGTTACCATTTGATGAGTGAACGAAATGAGCGAGGGTATCCCTTGTATGTGATGGTCAAAACTTTAAGGCACGATAACGCTCATTTTGTCACACAAGCTATTCATGGAGGAAGAGATCCTAACAGTACGGCCGTTCCTATCTATCAAGGTGTCAACGCGCCTCGAACAACAGGAATTACCGATTATGTAAGTGATTTTGGGGGTTCTGGTGGCCCAACGATTGTTGCCTTAGAAAACTTGATGGCTGACATTGAGGGTGGACAGTGGAGTGTTGCTGCTTCAACTGGGACGGGGGCTATAAGCTTGTTGTTTATGGCCTTGTTAAACCATGGGGATCGAATTGTGGCGCACAAATGTATCTATTCAATTGCGACGCGATTTTTAAATGAAGAACTTGCTTACAAAATGAACTTAACTATCGATTGGATTGATATGCGGGATTTGGATGCGGTTCGGGAGGCTTTGGCGACTCCAGCAAAGCTTGTTTATTTTGAGCCGATAGCCAATCCGTCAATGCATCATTTGGACGTCTCTAGTATCACTCAAATTGCCCATGAAGCAGGGTCCATTGTGGCTGTAGATAATACGCTTTTGTCTCCTTATTTATTACGGCCGTTATCCCTGGGTGTAGATGTGGTGCTGCACTCAGCAACGAAATATTTAGGTGGCCATGGTGATGCCCTTGCCGGTGTTATATCCGGAAATCGAGACGATTTAAAAGAAAAAATCATGCGGATGCGAACCTTTCTAGGGTTGTTTTTAGCACCAATGACCGCTTATTTAATCATTCGAGGGATTCGTACATTACCATTTAGGATGAAACGGCATTGTGAAAATGCCCATGAAATGGCACGCTTTTTTGAACAACAGCCTCTTGTAAAAGCTGTGCGTTTTCCTGGGCTAACCAACAATGACGCATCAAAGTTAGTAAACACGCAGCAATCTGATTTTGGTGCACTCATTGGGCTTATCTTGGATGAAAAAATCAATCCTAGAGAGTTTCGACAAAAACTTGAACTGTGTCGTCCGTGGGGAAGTTTGGGGGATGTGGAGACTTTAGTATCGGTCCCCACATCAAGTGAATTTCGGGATGTTCCGAATAATTATTTAAGAGTGGCCGTTGGCTTAGAGAATGTGGCAGATATCCAAGCCGATTTTCAAAAGGTGTTTGACGAATACGGCCGTTAAGCTTTTTTCAACAAAAATCTTGACGACCAAAGGGCAAAATGAAAATTACTAAAGTAGAACAAGAGCTTACATAAGTGATTATATTTTAAGAAACTGTTTGTTCTCTACTTATTCGCGATTTGGGAAGATACCAACTACAGCAATAATAAAATTGATGCTAAGCGATGGTTGACTATTGTTAACCGTCTGACTTGTAACAACATTTGTGGTTATATCTCCATCATCCTTCGTTTTTACCTCAGTTGTGGTGAGCTGATTGCTGTTTGTTCCGAATGCTTGGGCGACAATCAAATTTTCTAAACCGGGTCCCTGTCCTGCATGGACTGGAACACGACCTCTTAAATCTGGTAAGGCAAAATGAGTTGTGCCATATCCACCGAACATAGTCCCTAACAAAGCGTACAATGGGGTGTATTCAGCTATTGAAAGCAGTTGGCCATTACACAGTTCATATCCTCGAGGTGCAAAATTTCCTGCAAACATTTTAATTTCGCCTAGCATTAAATCAGACATGATTTTTATCTCCATAAACAATCGTGATTTTTATGGAGAGTATAGAAAGGTGCCGTCACCAAAACGTCCCCATTTTTTAAGGGATGGGCAGTTCCCCCCCCGTAAAAATGAGGCGTAATGAAACACCAAATAGAAACAGGGTTGCAAATGCCATGACCCATTGGCCGCGGTTTGAACTATCACCTTGTAAAACAGTGAAATAAATAAATGGTAAAAAGATAAGGACGAAGATGCCATAGAGGACATGGATACCGGGACGGGCAAGTGCTACATCTAGCCCGTTAAACCACAAAATCGCACCAATGATGCCTTGTAAGACAAATAACCCTTGCCCAATATAGACAGCGCCAATGTAATTGCCATCTATGCCTTCGCCTCGGATAGCGCGAAATAACCCCCACGCGCCTAAAACTAAAAAGAACATCCAAACCATATTAGCAATCCCTTCGTGTAATACGGTAATTATTTGCATAGTTTTCTTCCCTTCTTTTGGTTAAAATTCCTTTTACATTGGCTGTGATTATGAATGTTGCAATACCCATTCAAATTAACGTCATCTCAAATCACAGCACAGGAAATTTTATGTCTTTTGAACATCAATCCCAAGCATTTAGCGAGTCGCTTGATTACCTCTATAGTTTTATCAATTTTGAGAAGAAAAAACAGGACCGTTATATGGCGAGTAAATTGGACTCTACTCGCCCAAAACGGTTTTTAGATTCCATCGGTGCCCCCTACAATGATTATCCCACGATTCATGTGGCTGGGACGAAGGGGAAGGGCTCTGTTTCTGCTTTATGCACGTTTGGTTTACGTGCAGGCGGTTTACGTGTAGGCCTCTATACTTCTCCTCACCTTGTCGATTTCAGGGAAAGAATTCGAATTCTTAACCCTGATGATCCACAAGGCTTGATTCCGGAAGAGGATTTTGTCGAAATTATTAATACGCTGAAGCCTGTCATTGCTGAGAATTTTCCTGATATTACCTGGTTTGAAGTGTTAACGGCCGTTGCGTTTAGTCACTTCTCTCGACAAAACGTAGATATTGCAGTTATTGAAGTGGGGTTGGGCGGTCGCTTGGATGCTACAAATGTGGTCACACCACTCGTTTCTGTGATTACAAGCCTAAGCCTTGACCATACTCAATTTTTAGGAAATACGCTGAGCCAGATTGCATTTGAAAAAGGGGGGATCATCAAACCCCATATTCCCGTTGTGGTCGCTCCTCAACCAAAAGAAGCCATTGATAAACTAAAAGAGATTAGCCAAGAACGCCAGTCGCCCGCGACATTTCTTCAAGAGGCTTGGGGATTTTCAGGAGAACAGTCTAAACAAAACAAACGTAAATCTATGATCCATGTCTCAAAGATGCCCGATTCATCGTTATTAAAGCAAAAGGAGCCGCTTGAGATTTCACTTTTAGGTGATCATCAAATTGAAAATGGGGTGGTGGCTTTGGCAACACTGTCAACGATTCAAGAACAGGTGCCCACCTTAACGGAAACGGCCGTTCGGGAAGGGTTCAAGCAGGTGCAATGGAACGGCCGTTTGCAAATGTTGCATGAAGCAGATGAAAATGGGCCGGCTGTCTTAGTTGACTGTGCGCACAATCCTGATTCTGCTCAAAAACTCTTTGAAGCCTTAAACTCCCTTTTTACGTATAAGAAACTATGGTTGGTGCTTGGTGCACCAG
>JANQSK010000460.1 GCA_028284105.1 Anaerolineae bacterium | reverse complement strand
TAAGAAATAATAAAAATAAAAAAGAGCCTTTTATATACAAGGCTCTTTTTTATTTAAACTTATTTTGTAGCTGCCCCCTCTAGAAATCCGAAGTTAGGTTCAGTATACTTGGGTAATACCTATGATGAACAAGTGGTTACCCAACTATGTCCCCAGATGAACTTAGCGATGAACTGTTGCAGTATCTTGATCACCCCGATTTAGATCTCCAACTTCAAAAATTCTCACCACAATTTTCGCACGAGCTCGTTCTGAAATTAGGCACTCTTTCGTATGAAGAACAATTTCATAACTCTCAACGAGCACTTCAAATTGCTGATTTAAGTGCCAAAATAGCTCGCTATATTAATGACCCTAAAACGACCGGCGTTGCACTTTGGAATTTAGGTAATGTGCACCTTGCTCAAAATAATTATTCTAAATCGAATCAATTTTTCTTAGAAGCTGAGCAATCCTATGAGGCTATGAATGAGTTGCTCATGGTTGCTGGTTTGCGAATTAATCGCATCGGAAATTATTGTGGAATGGGACAGTATGAAGAAGCCTTAGCTCTTTCCGATTCGGCACGGGAATTGTGCATCAATATCGGCGAGGAAGCTGAGATTTATCTTGGAAATCTCGAAATGACCTTAGGGTGGGTTTACGAGGAAACTGGAGAATTTAAAAAAGCGGTTGATGTGTATGAAAACGGCCGTTTGCTATTCCAAAAACATGAACAACCTCTTCAAGTTTCACTCATAGAGCAAAATCTCGCCCATCTTAACCTCATTACTGACAATTTTGAAGAGGCGGAAGCACTTCTCTTGAGCGCCCGCAAAACCTTTTTTGATGGAGATTATCTTAGAGAATTAGCACGTGCTGATTTAAATTTGGGCGATCTCGCTTTCAAACTCGGTCATTTTCAACAGGCCTTACAATATTTTGAAGCTTCTTATACAGCCTTTGCATCAATTCCAATTCCGGTTGAAATGGCCTATGTTAATATAAAACGCTCAACGATTTACCTTCAGCTCAATTTATTTCGTGAAGCCATTGAGTTGGCTGATGAGGCCATGAAAATTTGCCGGCAACAAAAGATGAAGCGTGAATATGTAAGCTGTCTGCTAAATCAAGGCATTGGTTATCTTAAGCTAGGGAATGTGGAATTTGCTGAGAACCTTTTTGGAAGAGCTAGGCGACACGCACATGCCCAAAATGCACCGCTAAGATTGTTTGATATTGATTTGAGGCGGGCAGAGCTTGCATTAAAAAGTGCCCGCTATAAAAGAAGTAAACGAATCATTCTAAGATTGCTCAAAACTTCATCAGATGTTTTGGTTCCAAATCTTGAAGTTAAAGCACGGTTATTGTTGGCTCAAACAGAATTAGAATTTGAATCACCAGACTTTTCGTTGGTTTCTGCTCAACTAAACCGCTCATTGGTGGTATGTCGTGACAAGCATTTGAAACAGTTAAGTGCAGAATCCCTAACGACATTGGGTGATTTATTTCTGGCGAAATCAGATTGGCAGTCAGCTAGAGAGAACTATCAAAAAGCTGTTGATGAAATCGCTCAACTAAAATCCCTTTTTTCGATCGACGAACTTCATATTGGGTATTTGGATGCCCAGCAAAGAATATATCAAAAATTAATTTCCTCTGTTCATTTAATGCAGCAACAAAATCATGAGACGCTGGATGATTTGATTTTAGTATTAAATGATGCACAGGTTGCAGGCGTTCCTTTATTATCGCGTTCAGAACCAAGTGATTTGAATCAACTTCATAAGCTG
Source organism: Anaerolineae bacterium (assembly GCA_028284105.1). Classification (GTDB taxonomy): domain Bacteria; phylum Chloroflexota; class Anaerolineae; order Promineifilales; family Promineifilaceae; genus QQUD01. Next base: position 3,750 of record JANQSK010000460.1, on the reverse strand, counting down.
CAAGAATTGTGGAACTGGTACCAGAATAAATTGAATGCCCCAGATACTAATAATGTGGAAACCTTAGAAATTGAATCAAAGCTAAAGGAGCTTGAAATCAAGATTGGGGAGTTGCATCGTCAGATTCAATTGAAGAGTTCAAGCACATTGATTGGATTTCCCAGTAATTCAAAGAAAGTTCATGAAAATTCTATAAATCAGGTGCAAATGCAACTTGAAGAGAGGCAAGCGATTGTTCAATTTTATGAGGCTGAAGCCATGCTTAATGCCATTGTTGTCACAAAAGGGGGGAAACTATGGATACCTCAAATCATCTCTCTATCAATGATACAGCGGCAGAAACAGGCTTGGCTTTTCTTTTTAAATAATGCTCTGCAAACCGGTGCCCAACCAATGATGGCTGAAGCGCACCTTCAGCGGTTCCACCATACATTATTGCGACCGCTAGAATCTGCGCTTGATAATATTGTTCATCTTTCTTTGATTGTGCCTCCTAACTGGCAAGAATTGCCATTTGCCGCATTTTTTGATGGGAATCAGTTTTTAATTGAAAAAACGAGTTTGTCGTATCTATCTTCTTTGGAACAATTTTTTTCGGGTTCACAAAAACTCAAAAGCAATAGCGTGACCGTAGTAGGGCATTCGGATAACGGCCGTTTACCCAATGCGATTCTTGAAGCAACGGCCGTTTCAGAAATATTAAGTGCAAATTGGCGTGTCAAAAACTTGCATGAGGGAGAGGCTACGGTAGAAGCAATTCAACGCGCTGTAGTTAAGAATGGAATTGTACATATAGCTGCTCATGCCGTTTTTAGACCAGATAATCCCATGTTTTCTTGGATTCAGTTTGCAGATAAACGGTTAACAATGGCAGATATTTATCATTGGTCCTTACAAAAACGTCCGCTTATTGTGCTGAGTGCGTGTGAAACGGGGCAAGGGGCAGCCCGTGGAGGTGGGCTGATGGGTTTGAGTCGAAGCTTTCAGTCTGCCGGAGCTGGTGAACTCATTATGAGCCAGTGGCGATTAGAGGATTCTAACTCTGCTGAGATTATGAAAAATTTCTATGATGCATTCTTGCAGAGTGAAACCCCTGACTCTTCTTTATCATTACAAGCAGCCCAAAAAATGGCAATCAAATCAAAAATATCACCCATATTTTGGGCCGGATATGTTCATCTAAGATGTTGACTTCCTGTAAGCTGATTCTCAAGTAATCTCAAATAAACTGTATCGAAGTTTTGCGTTTTCAGTCGTTTATCTAAGTGATAGTCGTAATAAATCAAAGGAAATGAGGATTACCAATGAGAAAGATTCGAATTGTATCGGTAAAAAATAGTAAATTAGGTATTAAAACATACTTTTTACTACTTAGTTTGTTAATGGCTTTAGCATTAACAGTTCCTTCTGTTTTTGCTGGTTTTTTTGGAGAAAGTATTGGGCGGGTTGAAGCGACAGAAGCTGATTTAATTTTATCGACAATGGATTACACAATTTCTGGGACTTTAGAACATGGCGTAAGAGATTCACCTGTGTTTAGCTTCGAAATAATTCCGAGTAATAATAATCAGGATTCAACATATACTGATATAGTACCTACCATTGATAATTTGATAATATCAAACACACAATGTGTTGGGAAAGTATGTACTTCAGATTGGTCTGCAACCTTTAATATTTCCCACCTTCCTGTTCATACTGAAGGAAGTGTTCAAGTTGATGTATCAGGTATTGGTGGGTCGACGTTTTCAGATATTTTTGGTGACTCAGAAGATGAGGACATGACAGGTAACGGCATTCTAGAACCTAATTGCACTTCTGGTATTTGCCGTCCACCTGGAGCCTAATTGCGAATTTTTGATAGTGATTTTTAAAAGGCTGTTTTGCAAAACAGCCTTTTTTATTTCTTTGGTAAAGCAATTTTTCAATTTCTCGAAATTTTTATTTAAGCAACGTTGATAGTTATGAGACTGAAAAACATTTTATTTATAAAGGATAGCAAGGAAAACAAATGATAGATAAAAAAGACAAACACAATATACAAAAAATGCCTTTTAAGACAATTGGATTAGTTACTGCAATACTTACGTTGTTGGTGATGGTATTAAACGTTGGTGCAACGAATCAGGCTTCGGTTACAATATCAATTACTGGCTTAAAAGAGAATACATTTACAATAAATGGAGATATCAATGATCCGCTGTTAGGTATTCAATTATTAGAACCTACGGCTGAAATAGAGTTAACTTATTTTGATGAGTATCCTGGATTGAGTCCTGATCCTACTACAATTCCAACAAGCCCAATTATTATTGAAAGTGATAGCTTTACTTTAAGCAACACGCAATGTTCTAGGAGCGCTTGCGCGAGTAGCTTTTCTGCTGAGTTTGATGTGACTGACCTTCCTGCTGGACAGTATAACGGTGAACTAATTGTGACCCTACCAACTGGAAATACAATTTCTGTCACTTTACCAAATATTGATACCGACCCTGGATGTTCTGCTGGAATTTGTCGACCTCCGGGAGCATAGACCTTCAATTAACAATTAGCTTTTAAAGACCGTTCAATTTGAACGGTCTTTTTTTTAGCCAATAATTTCCGATTTCTGTGCTCCCATCCATTTGATACGAATTTACGGCCGTTTCGTATTAGAAATTCTTTAATGCATAAAGCATACTGATTCCACCATGACAACTCCATCCATCCGACATCGTATTCTTCCTAAAATGTTATCCACTGTTATGGTCGTCGCGATTCTTGCCATTTTGGTAGCCTCCCATTTTATTGCCAACGCTGAACTAGCCACATGGCCTTACAATGTAGAAGTGCCCGAATATGCCAATAATTTTGAAGTCATTCAACATCATTATCAGTTAGGTGGCGGATGCTCTGTTGAGGGTAAGTTTTATGGCTTGGGTATGTTTTGCACAACAGGCTTAAATGATTCCACTTTTCATGCAGATTATCTCTTTAGTGAGCAATATACGCTGCTTTGTTTTTCAGAGGGCATTCCTGTCGAACGACTCAGAAATCCAAACTCCTAAGGTCCTGCTCAATACTTGATATCAATCAAAAAAAATGAGGCATCTTTTAAGCTTTTGCCCTGACTCATATTTGGGAACCCTCCTTAATCATCAATCTCAATTTCAAAAATATTCCACAGATCCCCAAACTGTGTTTCATTTGGCTCATAATGAAGGACATCCGTTCTATAACTGCTGAGCAAGCTATTTTGATTAAAAAAGTAAAGTAATCCGGATGATTCTGCTTCTTGAAGAAAGGGTAACTCGCTTTCAGGTATGAATCCTTGTGGAACGAGGTCGCACCTTCCTGATAATGAATAAGCGATTGCAATGATTACATCTTCTTGTTGTGTGATTTTTATTTGGTTAAGCTTCGGGAAACCTTTATGGATTCGATAATAATGAGGGTTTGGCCTTAGCGTTAGCTGAGTATTGGGCTCATATGACACAATCACAAATGGGCCTGAAGACAACGGTCGTTCCATTGTCAACATTCGTTTGGGGACTTCAAAAAGGGGTGTGTTTCTAAATAGGTGTGCAGGCAGTGGTGGCCAGACGTTTAAAAAGTAGGTGGAGTCTTCATATCCCGGCCAGCCGGTCCACCACACCGTTTTAGCACCAATGACACGATAGCTGGCTGTGCCTTCTAACTTTTGCTGAGATGGCAAGATGGGGCTAGCTGATGCTTCTAGAGCAAGGTGAACAGCGTAGGCAAAGACGGAAT
>JANQSK010000420.1 GCA_028284105.1 Anaerolineae bacterium | reverse complement strand
GGTCTACTGCCCAGACCTCGTGCCCCGCTTCTTTGAATAATGCAGCGTAAATGGAACCCATTGCCCCGGTTCCAAAAATCATTATTTTCATTGTTTTCCTTTGCTTGGTAATGTTATTGGACTTGTCCAATTTGTTTTTTCGTCAGTCGAATGTCGAATTTTTCTCTGATTAAATTATCAATCTGTGGCGGGATATGGTTTGGATAATACGTTTCAAGTAAATGTCTCGTCTTGGCTTTGGCAACTTCCCGAATATCTTGTTGCCCAGCTTTTTCCCACTCTTCTGGAGAGCGCCTATCAGCAATCTGAGGGTAAAGAAAGTCTGTTTGCATCCGTTTGTAGGTTTCGGAATGGCCTAAAAAGTGCCCTTCGCCATCGATAACTTCTTTTATCATATCGGTACCCAATGTGAGCGAGTTAACTTCAATGGGGGTGATGGAGCGCATAATACCACCCAGCATTTCGTTATCAATGAGATAACTTTCAAGCGCAACCCCCATCAATCCTGCATGCATACCGGCAGCTTGAGTGACTAAATTTGAGCCAGCTTGGGCTGCAAGTGAAACAGTCATGCTTTTCTCATAGCCACTCTGAGCATCCCCAATTTTACTATCTGTTGCGCCAGCAATGCAGCTATTTGGCAAGTCATAATATTGGGCCACTTGGGCTGTTGCCGCCATGATAATGGCTTGTTCACCACTTCCTCCGCTAAATCCACCTGTACGTAAATCTGTCAGCATGGGGCGAACTCCCATAATAGCTTTCGCTTTGGGGTTGATAAGCCAAGCGAAGATCATGCCTGCCAATGATTCAGTACTGTTTTGAACAATGGCACCTGCTAGCGTAACAGGACATGATGCACCTACCTGACTAAAGACATTGCAATGAACAGGAATGCCCAATTGAACGGCTTCAGCCATCACTTCGCACGACTCTTTATGAAAGCGGAGAGGTGGGACGACATGATTAATGTTGAGGGAGACAAACGGCCGTTTTTCAAATGCCTCATGCGATCCAGCTATTAAAAAGAGTAGTTCAGCCAAGCGAGCAACATGTTCTGGTTGGGTAATGCTTGTGCACACATGTTTTTGCGTCCCAATCAAAGACGCATAGGCGGTATTGATGTCCAATAAAAACTCATTGGGCATATCACGCGCAACCAGCGAGCGGCTAAAAAAGTGAATATGTTCTAGTGCGTCTGTGAGACGAGCTGCATTGTAAAGGTCGAGTAAGTTTGAGTCGCGATATCGCCCTGTATCGAGGTCAATAATTTGTGGGGCGGCACCTCCTGTGCCTAAATGCACATTTTTGCCGCTCATCACTATGTCATATTTAGGTGCTTGACCACAAAGCGTGAATCCCCTTTGAAACTCTGCTAGAAATTGGTCGAGTAACGCTTGTGGAAAAGATAAACGGCCGTTTTCCAACACCCGTCCTCCGCCAGCAAGCACTGTTTCAATGACAATGGTTGGCGCTTCAGAGAGTCCAATCTCTTCTAGCACGTAGCGTACGGCCGTATCTATTTCTTGAATCTGTGATGACGTTAACGGCCGTAACATACCCCCTTCAACACCTGCTTTGGCTGGAGAATGATCTATTTTCGGCTTGGTCGTTTGAAGAGGTCGCCGTTTTCTTTTTCTACGATTCGGTGACTTGTTATTTTGGGGCATGTTTGTACCTAGTTGGTCAAATGGCTAGCCATAGTTTGGAAAGATAACGGCCGTTTTCGTACTTTCCAAGCTTTAATCAGAGCCGTCGCATTTTCTTGTAAATCATCTTCAGAATTGAGCTCGAAATCATACTGCCCAAAGGTATGAACTGTTTCTAAATCTTTCTTTGCATCCCCAACGCGACGATTTCCTCGAGCAAGCTCTCGTCGCTCTAACTCTTCTAATGAACAGTGTAGACCTACAAAAAATACATTAAACTCATTCAAAAGTATGACTAGCTCATCCATCTCCTCTTGACTTTCGATGATGTGGTCAAATATGACATTATTCCCTGCACCGAGCAAGGCGGGGACGCACTTACGAACCCCTGAAAAAACGTTGGGGCGAATATCTGTCCAATCAAAAACATCATTTTTGATCTGAGACATGGGTAAGACTTGATTATCCAAAAAGAGATCAAACGAGAAACGCATAAAGGGTATATCAAACTGTTGAATCGTTGCCAGTGTCAGGGTTGATTTCCCAGCACTTGAGGGTCCATTGATAATAATCAGTTTGCCAGGTGTGAGATGATTAGTTATTTTCATGATTCACAACATCCAATTGTCGTTGAATAAATATTTCGGCCCTTTCTTGCTCAACTTCCGGCGAGCATATCTTCCGTAATTCTTTTTCTAATTCTAATGCTTTATTGGAATGGATAACTGCCAAATTAATGAGTTCATTGGGATCGTCTTCAAGATTAAAAAGTTGATTCGGACCATCGATGTAATAAATGAGCTTCCAATTTCCCTGACGTACCATAAAGGCACTCGCACGCGTGCCATGTCCATGATACTCCGAAAAAACAACTCGATTAGGATCATTTTTAGGTATTTTTTGAAGAGGGTGACCAGTCCATGAATACGGCCGTTTGGCACCGACTGATTGGAACAAGGTTGCTTGAATATCAAGTAAATCAATTGGCGTATCAACGATCTGGTTTGATTGAAAGTCAGGTCCCATCGCCAAACAGGGGACTCTAACAGCGTCTTCATATAATGAGCATTTCCACCACATTCCAAATTTGCCTAACATTTCTCCATGATCTGATGTGTAAATAATATTTGTATTGTTATAAAGTCCTAAAGATTGGACAGTATCTAATATTTGACCTAACTGTTGATCAATATAGGTGACACACCCTAAATATCCTCTACGGAGGCCGCGAATTTGTGTTGTTGTAAACTGTTCTGTGGAAAAAAAGTGGCGTAAATCCTGAGCATAAGGATGTTGGGCAGTCGGTTCATTGATTCCATATTCAGGTAAATCACCTCCGGTCGGATAGAGGTCCCAAAGTTCCTGAGTCGTATAGTGTGGAAAATGAGGTTTTCTTAGATTAATAATGAGGACCCAAGGTTGGGCGGCATTAGAAGCATTTGAGCTTAGCCAATTAACGGCCGTTTTAATTCTTGAATCATCCAGATCCCAAGGGGCGCTGTGTGGACCATATTTATCGGCTCGTTGTGCCCCATCTGGTAGGGTCATTAACGGTTTCCGTCCTAGTTCATTGCGAGGGTAATGCGTATCTTTTGGCATGAGCATCTCAGAAAAACCGAGATTTTCTGCTTTATCATATACGTCTGTCTTGCCAATATGCGTAACATGAATGCCCTGGTCAGATAATGCTTTTCCATACGAGAGATGGTTTGGATTGAGATTGATGTCACTATTGCTATAAGTTTGAATTTCATGAACGCGTTTTCCTGACATGAATGATGAGCGGCTGGGGCCACATAGTGGGGATGGGCAGTAGGCGTTTTGGTAAAGAGTGCCTTCTTTTGCCATTCTTGCCATATGCGGTGTTTTTATCAATGAATGTCCATAAACGGATGAATAAAATGGATTATGCTCATCAGACATGAGAAGAATAATGTTTGTCATGGTGAAAATGCTTTACTAGTTACATATGTTGATTAATGTTTTTCTTGAATTCGTCCGATTTGGGAAAGACTTTGAGGCGAAATTGAGAGCGGGTAAGTGGTGGAAGACCTAGTTCCTGACGATCGTTGTTTTCTTGATTGAACTTTTGTTCATTTCGTCGCCAAAGCCAAATGCTAATCAGGGAAACCCCTACAAATAAAGCAAAATAGCCCATTTTCACCTCCTTGCTTACCAACTTTTCATTACACAATTCACAAATTCAGATGTACAATAACATAATGTTTGATATTCAGGTACATTCTTGAATTTAAACATCTTTGACATCTAATACATTAAATAATTTCAGATCGCTACGATCTGTTCTGAACTGTTCCATCTAAGTCGGCTTGACATACTCTAAAACTCGGGGTGATGGAATGAATAGCGGAGTTTAACAAATGAAAACCACAGTGGCGGAAAGAACCCCAATTATCGGTCTTCGTTTCCAAAAGTTGGGGAAACTTTACCATTTTAAGGTCGGCTCGGTGACTGATATTGAACCAGGTGAATATGCAGTTGTCGAAACAAAAAGAGGTCGTCAACTCGGCCAAGTCATCAGCTTTATTGATCCTAAACAAGTCCATAAGCAAAAAGGGATGCGAGCCATCGAGCGAAAAGCAAACCCTCGCGATATGGTCATGAAGCAGGTTTGGGAGACAAAAGAGCTTGATGCACTGATTAGCTGTCGTGAAAAAGCGAGCAAGCTCAACATTAAAGACGCAAAATTTATCAAAGCAGAATACAGCTTTGATGGTTCTTGGTTGACCTTTCATTACACAACAGAAAACAAAAAATTAGATATTAAAAAGCTGCAAAGCGTTTTGCATAAAACGTTTAATACTCGCATTGAAATGCGCCTTATTGGCCCTCGTGATGTCGCTAAAATTATGGGTGGTTACGGAGCTTGTGGTGCACCTCGCTGTTGTTCCACATTCTTGACTGAATTTAGCCCTATTTCAATTCGCATGGCGAAAGAGCAGGGTGTTTCTTTAAGCCCGCAAGAAATCACGGGTATGTGTGGTCGTTTGCGCTGCTGTTTGGTCTTTGAATATGAACAATACGTTGAGGCTAAAAAGCAGCTACCGAAGATGGGTAAATTTATCGGTACTCCTCACGGTCGCGGGCGCGTTAAGGATGTACGGCCGTTACGTGATTCTGTGCTTGTCGATGTGGAAGGCGAATATCATGAAGTGTTTCGTCATGATTTAGAACCATTAGAAGAACTCAAAGCACTTCAAGACAAAGCTGCAGCTGGTTGCTCTAAACACGAGGGTGGCGGTTGCGAATGTGGTGCCAAAAAACCGAATCCACAGCAGCAAGAAAAAAAGAATGACGGAGATAAGAAAAAATGAGCGTAGCCACCAAGGAAAATGCTTGGGACCTCGTTTGTGAACATGTGCAGGATGTTGGTTTAAGGCGGCACATGCTAGCTGTTGGAACCGCCATGCGCTGGTACGCCGACCAACTCGGTGAAGATGCCGACTATTGGGAAACTGTAGGCATCATTCACGATTTTGATTGGGAAATACATCCTGATTTAGATCGTCATCCCATTAAAGGCGCAGATATTTTGCGTGACCGGGGTTGGGATGAAGACACGATCCGCACTATTCTTTCTCACTATACTGGCGGTACGGGCGTTGAGCGGGAAAAGCCGATTGATTTTGCTTTGTTGGCGTGTGATGAAATTACAGGCCTCATTATTGCGACAGCCTTGGTACGGCCGTCTAAGAATATTGGGGATGTAAAACTCAAATCGATTCGTAAAAAGTGGAAAGACCGCCGGTTCGCCGCTGGTGTGGATCGCGATCATGTTGAAGAAGTCACGGCCGATTTTAGTCGTGTTTGTTATGATAATGGCTTAGAGCTTTGGGCACATATTGGCAATGTCTTAACCGCTATGCAAGGGACAGCCGATGTGCTCGATTTAGATGGCCGTTTAGCAGTTGAATGACCCAAG
>JANQSK010000040.1 GCA_028284105.1 Anaerolineae bacterium | reverse complement strand
GGGCTATCCATTCGGTTGAGAAATTGCGCAGTAACCCCAACAATCCTTGTGCTGTGCTTGCCCCAAGAGCCGACAATGCAATGCCGGTGAGCACAGATATTTGCCAATTTTCTTGGTTGATGAGATCAAAAACGCGCCCGATCAGGATTTGAATATAGCTGGCCGCATAGTTATTAAAAACGGCCGCTAAAATGACCAACAGGGGCAGCCACCAATAGCGCAAACTATGCGTGCGAATCCAACTTACAGGGGAGCTACGATTGGCTTGAAAACTCTCTTCTAAATGAAATTCAGAATTTGACATAGATTTTTAATCCAATTTAGACGTGAATAAAGCGGGCTTTCACCTATACGTAGGTGATTCGATAATTATCTAATGATTATAGCGTAAATTTTCAAGAATTGGAAAATTTGTTCTAGCAATTGGGTTTGTCGAGAGGATATTAAAATTTACAAAGGCAGATCGTTGAAACCTCTTTTTAGCATCGAAAAATCATGCTAAATATCAATCCAAACGAATGATTTTTTGTTTTAAAGCGGTCGTGACAGCTCCGGTCCTGTCATCAACCCCAAGCTTGTCAAAAATATGAACAAAATGGGACTTCACGGTTGCTTCTGTGATATGTAACTGCGTGGCAATGGCTTTATTTGAATTTCCTTGAGAGGCGAGTTCAAGAACTTGAATCTCACGCCGACTCAGTGTTCGAGTTGGTCCGCTGGTGAGCTGATTGGCAAGTTTTTCAACGACGCTTGGTGCATAAGATACCTTTCCTTGAGCGGCGTTTTCAATTGCTTCAAATAGGTCTTCTGGAGGTGCATCTTTAAGCAAATACCCTGTCGCGCCTGCTTTTAGGGCTGGCATAATGTCGGCGTCTGTGTCATAGGTCGTCAGCACCAAAATTCGAGCATCTTTTTGATTCGCTCGAATTTGCTGAATAGCAGTTAATCCGTCCATGACAGGCATTTGTAAATCCATCAGAATGACATCCGGTGATTCTGATTTGGAGAGCGACACCGCAACTTCACCATTCTCCGCTTCGGCAATGACCTCAAAATGAGGTTGAGACTCTAAAAGTGCTTTGAGCCCACTTCTTACAACGGGGTGATCATCTGTAATTATGATTCGAATGGTCATTATTCCTCCACAATAGGTAAGGAGACCGCAACGGCCGTTCCATTACCCAATTCACTCTCCACTGTAAACGTCCCATTGAGTGCCTCAGCTCTTTCTTGCATAGTTTTAAGCCCAAATCCTCGACTATTCCGATTGGTATCAAACCCTTTACCGTCATCCACAATATCAAGCGCAATCAAATCGGCCATGTAGGATAGTGTCATAGCCACCTTTGACGCTTTGGCGTGCTTTTTAATGTTGTGCAGTGCTTCTTGCGTTATTCGAAGGAGTGCTGTTTCGGTATTGGGTTGGAGCGCGTGTGGTGACCCAGTAACGGCCGTTTCTACCTGCACCTTGTTTTCAAGAGACCAGCGAACCGCCACTTTTTCAATACTTTCAACTAAAGATGCTTCCTCTAATTGGGAAGGTCGCATATTTGAAATGATGCGGCGAGATTCTGCTAAGCCGTCACGAGCTGCTTGCTCAGCCTGTTGAACGCTCGTTTCAATTTCGGCTGTGTTTCCCAAGCGAGCCGCGGATAAATGCATAATGATTGAGGTAAATTGTTGTGCTAACGTATCGTGAATATCACGCGATAAGCGCTGTCGCTCGGCAAGAACACCGGCTTCACGCTCTGCTTTTAATAAACTAGTTCGGGTTTGGGTTAATTCATCTAATAAGCGTTGCCGTTCAATGCTTTGACTAACGAGCGCTGAAATGAACAGACCTATCATGATGGCGACAATTAACATGCCTACAACAATCATGAGAACAATCAGCCAATTTTCTGATGGATGGAAAATGAGGTATAGCACAAAAAAGGAAACCATTTGTGCTATGACGATGGCAATGGCCCATTTAATTGGGAACCTTGAGAAAATGACGGGGTAAAACATGGCAATGAGCATGGTGCTCGACTCATTCATTGCAAAGAGTATTCCCCACAACACAATTCCAATCGAAAAATAGAGAAGACCTTGAATGGGTGTATCGCGCCATTTTGAGACAGGATACGCAATAAGTGGAATGTACCAAATTGCCAAAAGGGCGATAATAACAAGAAAAACGGGGAGTTGGTCACCCAAAAGATTGCGACGAATTATGATGGTGACGACGATGCCAATGGTCGTGTAGGATGCGATGTGCCAAATCCAATCCCATTGTTCCCATACTTCACGGGTTGGTGATGTTTGTTGTTCAACCATATTAGTATCCTCCGGGAGGTTACAATTTCGAGTCAGGCTCTTGATTAAGCCTCCCAGAGGTTTTTAAGATTTTGTAACGAAGTATTTATAGACTTGCTGACAAGAAAATCAACATGGATGCAAAGGGTTCACCAATCAGCACTGCAATGCTATGTCCTAATATGACAGGCGTCAAGCTGCGATTTCCCCATAGGAAAAGTCCCGCCAATATCAAGCCATATACGATGCTGAAAATGAAGGCGAAGATATCGAAGCCCGCCCAAACGGTGTGATAAAGTGCAAAGATGGCGGCTGAAATAAGTGCTTGTGCCCAGTTGGGAACGCTCAACTGTTGCATCTCATTCATCAAATAGCCTCGGGTAATGACATCTTCTAAGAGTGCCCCAGTGGCTGCAATGATGGCAACCAAAATACGATACCCGTTGATCACGGCAATATTGGCATCAGGGTCGAATTGGAAAATGCTGGTTAAAAGAAGCACGCCCCACAAAATACCTACGACTAGCCCAGTCAGATTAGCGCTCAGTTTGGAGCGAACCCCGAGCCCCGTGTACTGTAGTAGCTCTCGAAGTGTGACCCCACCGCTCAATCTCAAAATCACCGCAATGATGATGCAAAATCCAATCCAGAATGAGACGAGCATACCAATAACTGAGGTTTCTAAACTCAGACGCTGGTGAAGCATTTCGGGAATAGGGCCAAAGTTTGGGCCAACTAATAATAGTAAAAGCAATGTGACGATGCCCAACCTTGACCAAATATTGTTTCTGTTTAAAACGAGTGTGTTATTCATTGTTTCCTCCAATGGTTATTTTTCTGCTAGTTTTGCTGGTCCCTTTTTGTGGGAACCATTGATAAGGAAAGTGTAGAATAAACGGCCGTTGCCCAGCATCTCACCGTTGATGGATTCTTGTATCCATCAAAAGTTGTAAAAAGCCTAAATTGAAGAGATTTAAGAGGAATAAATAAAGACCTTAGGCTAATTTTTAACACCTAAGGTCCAGAATTAGAAGAATTATTTCCCTTTTTGAAGGAATTTTAGAATACGGTTTTCAAGGTATTCTGGTTGATCAATCGTCATGACGTGACCCGCATCAGGAACCAGTTCTGCTGCGACAAGACCCGGAACGTTTTGCTTGACTCGATCTAAC
>JANQSK010000407.1 GCA_028284105.1 Anaerolineae bacterium | reverse complement strand
GCCGCCCCACTCACCCGCCTAGGCCAACCCGATGACATCGCCGACGCCTGCCTTTTCCTCACCTCCCCAGCCGCCCGCTGGATCACAGGCATCAATCTCACCGTCGACGGCGGCGTAATGACCAACCAAATTTTCTAACCGTCGGGGTCGGATATTCGCCAAACATTCCATGTACGGGTGGGATATTCATCATAAACCACTTCCCCCAACCAACACCTAGAATATCTCACCTACCAATGACCCCCCACAATCCATTCACCAACCAAAACCATCGTAGGGGTGGGATATTCGCCATAAAACTATCTCCACCAACTAAAACATCGAATATCTCACCCTTTACCCGCAATCCAACACATTTGCCAATCAAGGGCGAGATAAAGGCAATTTTTGATTGATTGGTTAATTGATTTTTATCCCGCCCCTACCGGTGATGATTCATTTTGTGGGTTAATGCGTCTAGGTGTTCACGGTCTTCAGCCCAGCGATTGGGATTTTCATGGATATAGTGCTGAATGGCAAGGAATTCTCGCTCATTTCGAATCACCCGATCCCAATATCCCCGTTGCCACACCTTCGCACCCGGTGTGCCCCGCAGTCGATTAATTCGACACGTCACAATCGCCTTATAAGTACCAACCAACCGCCCAACCGTACCCGATGCTACATTTTCAAATTGACGATTATTTTCCAAGGATTGGGTCGTTTGATGATCAATGATCAGAATGCCATGCATATGATTCGGCATAATCACAAATGCATCTAAAGACACATGCTCACTTTTTGGATGGTCTGGCAATGCGTGCCACACATCCGAAGCAATACGACTTAATTGTGGGTCATCGAATAAAAGCCCACGTTGATAGGTACAAATGGTAATGAAGTACGCCCCAGCCGCCCCATAATCCCAATGTTCCCACCGAATCGACTGACGCCGATGTTTAAAAGAATCAAATTTTCGCGACATCAACCAATCTTATCACACAACCGCAGGGGTGGGATATTCGCCCAAAAACCACCTCCACCAACCAACATCTCGGATATCTCACCCTCGCCCTTTATCCACAATCACCACCAATTGATAGAGCACAAGCATCAACCTAGGAACGTGTTGACCAATCAAATATTTTTAGAGGCCATGGTCCAGATGAACATTATTCCGAGGCTTGATTCACCTGCAATGTGCATCCACCGTCCCAATCTGATGAAACGACTTCAACTTCATATTCCCCAACACGGAAGGTGTCGCCGTACGTTTCTTTAGAGAATTCTTCGCCATCCAGCGTGCCACTAATCCAAACCCATAAATCTCCCCCGTCTTCAGAAATGTCTTCTCCCATCCCACAAGAAATAATCTCTAAATCCGTTCTACTAATTCGAATGCCCTGGTCTCTATCTTGCAGGCTGCGTGATGAACGAGGTTCAATCTCAAACGGCTCGCCCAAAGGCACTCCTCCTGCTACACCATTTTGACAGGCTGAAAATAAAACAATGAACAACACAGAAATAACCCAAGCTTGTTTCTGACGCATGATAATTTCCTTATGAATTTTATAAATTGAATGCTTTGCTGGCTGTGTGGACTATCGTATGTGTATTAAACGCAATAGTGGGGGATTTTGTTCCAGATGGTGTAGATTTGTGGAAAACGGCCGTATTCTCCAATCAATGGTTACCCAATCGAGTAACTATACCCCGCCCAATAAAATGGGTGACGGCCGTTTTTGATCGCCTCGCTCTGTGCCTGCTGAAGCGCTTTGGCCACATTGCGGAACTCTGTGGTGAGGTGTTGATAAAAAGAGCGCATCAAATCGGAAGCAGCGCGATCTTCCAACGGCCACTGCGTCACAATCATATGTCCAGCGCCTGCTTGAAGCATCGCCCGCCCCAAATTGAGCACGGCACTCCCCTTTATGGCGCCAACGGCCGTATCACACGCGCTAAACACCACCAGCGGACTACCCTCAATCTGCATACCCGATAGCTCAGAAAAGGTTAACGGCCGTTCATACAGGTGAATGGTTGAGAAAATCGGATTGTCTTTTCGGGATTCGACGTGGGCAGCAAAGTGGATCAGCGTTGCTGACTGGATGGCCAGTTGCGTCGCTTGAATAGTTGCGGCCTCCTCAAGTAACACGGTTGGGGTTAACGCTTGAAGTTGGGTTTCAATCTGAGCAATTTCTTCGGCTACGTAGGGTAAACGGCCGTTATCAGAACATCCGACAAGCAGTACGTTTTGATGAGGTGGCAGTGGCGTCTGCTGCAAAAGGCGTTCTGGGGTCGGCACATAGGTGATGGCCACACGCTCGGCGAGGTATTGTGCCCCATCGTAGGCGGCAGCAAGGGGCAGGTCTTGCCAAGCAGTGGGCAATGACACATAAATCTGCGTGCAATCTTCAAGATGTGATGTTAACGGCCGTATCAACTTGTTATACAAACTGGCTAAATAGCGCTGCGTAATCCGCTGATCGTTGTCATCAATCTCTTCAACATCCTCAATGTGCAGTCGCCACACTTGATTCAAACGCGCTAAAACGGCAGTTTTGACCAAATCGGGTTGGTGCATCATTTCAGTTGATAACAGCACAATGGCGTGATAACTATCAGCAACTTCGTAATACAAAATAAACCGCTCATCCTGTTTGAGCCTTTGCTGGATTTTGATGGCCAAATCGCGGGTTGCATCAGGAGTGTCTGTCTCAACAACAAATGCCTGCTTGCGCCGCCGCACAGCCAATAGCTTTTGTTCAACTGCTTTCTGCTCGTCGATCAGGTGCTGACTGTCAACACCGGCCCCTTTTGAGGTAAATGCATCATTTTCTGACAGCTTGTTATTGAGCCAGTGCCAACTATCAAGGAGTTGGGTCTCTTCTTGCTGCAAAACGGCCGTTTCTTCCGTCTGGTCCCATTGATTGGATTGCGGCCAAACCTGCATTCGATTGATTACATCCACAATGTGCAAAAGATGATCTGGCCTATCAAGCTGTTGATGATAATTTTCGATGAGCAGTTGATACGGCCGTAGCTTATCGTCCGTAAAGGCACTTTGAAATTCGTCGTGGCTTAGAGCGTATCGATAAAAATCAATGGCTTCAATTGCTTTTGTGAGATAAACGGCCGTTTGCTCAGCGTCTCCCTGTTTGAGGTGAAAGTCTCCCATCAGGCTATTCACCTCAATGCCTTCCTCCCAAAATTGATACTGTTCAACCAAGACAAACGCATCTTTCAAATGTTCAAGAGCATCGGCATTTTGCCCCAATGAAAAGGCACATTGGGCAAGCAGTAAATGAAGCTGTGTTTTCAGTCGAGGATGAAACGCCGCATCAACAGCCTTCGATAAACGGGTGGCAATCCGTTTAGTGCGTTGTATTTGATTTTGCTCAAACGCGATTGATGCCCGAATCGCGTCAACAGTCCACAGTTCGGTATTGTTGTTTAAGCGACGAAGCAGGCGGCGCGCTTGTTCAAGAAGCTGGTCAGGCTGTTTGTCAATTTTTAAGCGGTGGAGAGCTAGAGCTCGATTTACAAGCAGGGTGGCAATTTCGGCCGTTTTCTGTTCTTTTCGCAAACCAGGCTCGGCACTTTGTGCAGAATGAACGGCTTCTTCCCATAGATTTAGTTTTAAATAGATGGCTGAACGATGCCAATCAACAAAGGATGCTTCATACAGTTGACCAGTATCTTCAAATCTTTTATGGGCGTTTTCCAATTTTTGGAGCGCTAAGCGATATTGACTACGCTGAGCCGCCAATGTTCCCAAATTCATATCGACTCGGGCTAGCTCAATTTGATTGTCTAATGTTTCAAAAATTGCGCGAGCCTGATTGAGTGCAGTTTCTGAGTCAGCAAATTGATTAGTGACAGTGTGAAGATGAGCCCGATTCATCAATGAAATGGCCGCACCTAAAGTGTGCCCTATGGAATCATATGCTAGATGCGCATGATCATACGCTTCAATAGCTTCTTGATACCGTCCCATTCGACGATTAATCAAACCTAAGTTGGTTTCAAGATTCCCCAGAAGAAAAACTGCATCTTCACCTGCTTTTGCAATTTTCTGCCTTGTTTCAACAGCAAGCTGGATGCCACTTTCATATTTTTCCTGCATCAAAAGAGTGTATATTTGATCCAACTGCATTGCTGAAGTGCGATACCAATCTTCTTCCTCTTCAAAAAACATGGCGGCTGTTTCAAAGCAAATAAACGCTTTTTGATAATCTCGCAAACCTAAAAAAACTTTTCCTTTGGTTCCGATAACCCGAATATACTCAAAGGTCGCAAAATCACGCTTAGCAAACAATTCGAGCAGCTCAGCTAAGGTTAGCGCTAATTTTGGTCTGTGAACCAATTCTGACGTAACGGCTAATAGCAGCTCATTAAATTGTGTCGTAGATAAGGGGTAGGTATCAGATAATATTTGATTAGTTGGTGTTTCAGAAATGAGGGCTGACGTGATTTTTTCGACTAAAGGGGTCTCGCTCATAGACTATCGATGGATTCAAGAATGATTGATTTTTCATTGAGTTGAACCTCGATAGTGTAACTGCCTTTATGCAATTTTGAAAACTGAAAATACCCAAATTCATCAATCTGCTCTTCAGCAAGAACAGCGTCAGCCTGCCATAGTTTGACCTGTCCCTCAATAAGAGCAATGGGATCATCAGGCATCAAAATGCGACCCTCTAATTGCCATTCGTCATCAATAGCATTGCTGGCCTGTTGCACAAGCTTTATTGCATATTTATCAACGGCATAGCTCAATGTCTCTTTTTGCTGACCCCGAACGGCCGTTGCTGACGCCACTTGGGGCAAAAGAGCCGCGCGTAATATCTGCTGTCCTTTTTCAACGAGGGTGTCCCATAGCGAGTGCGAAGTGGCATCAACCGTTTGGGGAGAAACGGCCGTAAATTGACGCATTTCAGCTTGACAGTGAGTGCAAGTTTGAAGATGGGTTTGAACCGTAGCGACTTCGTTGGCATCTAACATTTGATTATTAAAAAACATGAGCGTTTCGCTATCTGGGCAGGTCGAACGGGCTAATGAATCATCCATCAGGCCAGTGAATGCACGAATTGATTCAGCTTCAGCTTGGCAGTGTGCACAATTCTCAATATGAACGGCCGTTTCTTCAGAAGCAAGACCGTCGAGCCAGTCCAGCAAATCACCGTCTTCTATCTCATTTGGATTAATACAATCGTCCATTATGTTTTACCTTGCTTATTGAACGTCACTCAACAATTTTTCCGACATCGCTTAGTGGAGAACAAAAAGTTCTCTAAAATAAATCGCTCTAATTGAGCTTTTTGTTCTCCTGAAAGTGATTGACAGATTTTGTAGCGTCTCTTTTTTAGAAAACTTTCTGTCAATCACATTATTGAACCAAAGCCCGCCTGGCTCGCTTAATAATCCGTTCCCTCACCCGATTGATCTCTCGAGGGTCTGAAAAGGTGTCTGGAAACTGTTTGCAAATCGCTCTAGGGGTCAACCCTTGGCTAAACGATAAAT
>JANQSK010000378.1 GCA_028284105.1 Anaerolineae bacterium | reverse complement strand
ATTGCGATGAGTGTGTATTTTAAGATAGTAATGCGAAGGTCATTCGGTAATTTAGCTAAGGCATGAAGAGGGGAATCAGACATGGTTGATTTACCAACGGCAGTATCTGCCATAATCTCATCTTCACTGCGCCAGATCAACCAAATTCCAATGCTCATGACTAACCCTGCGATAACGAACGGGTATCGAAAGGCATTTGGATCTTCAAGGGTGCTGTTGAGCCAGTTGGCTGTCCAACTCGGCAATACACCCCCAAGTAATCCACCCAGGAAGGCCGCAATGCCATAGGCCGCTGAATCGAGAGCGAATGCACGATTGCGGGCTTCACCTGAAGCATAAGCCATAATGTAAGGAGTGCTGGTGACTAGAAAGAGCACAGTTCCGATACTTCGCAAGATGGCTATGAGGATAAAAACGGCCGTTTGGCCACCTGAAGGGAAACTTTGCGCTACAGGAATCAACAAACCGGCCGCAGTCAGAAGTGCAGTTCCTAGCAGCATCGACCTTCGTGCCCCCCAACGCTGGCCTAAAATCCCTGCTGGGATTGCTAACAGCATGAAGACAAAAGTATCAATACTGCTTAATATCCCGATAAATTCGGTGCCGTAATCAAGCCTTAACAGGTAAATGTTAAAAAGGACAGTGTGCATTCCACCTGCAAGTGAAAAACCCATGGCGGCTGAGGCTAAAAGAACGTACCAAATGTTGCGGTTTAGATGGGGAATAGATAGTTTAGACATTATTTGGCTTTTGGGGAGATGTTATAAGTTGAAATCGGTTGCCTTGATTGTATATAAGAAAAGCTTTTAAAGGTAATAAAATCAAGCTGATAAAGTGTGGTTAACTATCTAAAAGGTCTTATGAAGTTTCAGACTAAACTTAGTTATTGAGCGTACAAAAAAGAGGGTACATTAAATCCTAAATACACTGTTGCAAAAGTTTTGAAAAAATAATCATCAGGAATTCAGGGGATTTATGGTATTTCATTTTCTACTTCCACAAATTCCCTAAAATCTCTGATTTTTCAATTTTCTTTTGTATCAAAAGACTAACTTGGATTAATTGAAGAGCGGATAATAAGACAGTCAAGAGGAGGCGTGAACTGTTGAATTAAGGAGAAGGGGGGCTGACCTAATTCAAACAAGGGTATTTAAAAAGCAAAATATTATTTTGAAAAGAGACACCCACATGGGGGCATCTCTTTTATATTTTATGATTAGACAGAATCTACCCTACGTCAACAAAATTGATAATATCAATCATCGTAACATCATTATTGTCAGGATTGCCCAGTTTGATTGGCCAATCATCTGTTCTATTTACCACGGACAAAGGATCTGCATTAAGAAGCCCAATAATAGTTTCTGCAACTATCGTTCCACCGACATCACCAAGATGCTTTCCATTATGTTGTAATTCTGCTTCCTTCAATACGTAATACCATAATGGTGTGTTACTTTGAATGGCGAGCGGAGCACCACCTGAGAGAATTTCTGTGCTTGTTAGTTCAGTTACAGTTACATCCGCATTCCGTAAGAAAGCTGCAACCTGCTGCCCGTTTGCCAATTTTAATTGTTGACCTGTTATCAAATTGCGATGAGCAAGGATGTTATTTTGTCCTCTTTCAATTTCAAGATTAAAAAGAATTTTTGATAATTGTGTATTGATGGACCCTGACAAATTATTGGCATCACGTAAAGGATCTAGGATTGTTGGATCAAAGAATCTTAACAAGCTCTCGCCATTTCCTTGAAGCGTCCAAGGTATAGTTATTTGATGACCGCCTTCGATTGGGCGACCATTGGGAAAATCGAAAAATAAGGCTGGGAACGAGCGAAAATCGTTGAAATTGCTATTGAAGCTATACCGTTCTCTGACCATACTATGCCCAAATCTAAAGCATGCACCAGAATATTCAGTGGGCATAAAGACTTCACTTATTTGAGTTGGATTAAAGACTTTTAATCCATTTTGTTTAATTTCTTCAATTTTTGTAGATCCAACAATTCTTGGAAGAAAATCTGTTCTAACTATGGATTGATAATGCCAAACAACAGCTTGTTTGGCTTGGTTAAAATTGAAACCATGGTTTGTAATAAGTAAGTTGTGAAATTTTTGAAATAGAAGTTGTAACGAAGCAATGATGATATTTTCATCATTACGAGGATCAGGAATTTGTGCAACGAAATTCTCATCTCTGAAAAGATCGCCAGTTTTATTTTGTGGGGTTCCCAAACTTCCAATCTTAAAAGTCTCGTGACCTTCGTTTCCCTCAAACAAGTGATTATGTTTGGTGGAATTGGGTCCTTGTCCATATAGGCTATCAAGGTCAAAAATCGGGGTTCTGGAGTTCATTCCGAATTCCCGTTCAAACGTGAGATCGTGATCTACGAATTGGCCAAAGTAAGTCCAGCCAGCGGGAATATCTTTATTTATTGATTCATTATCATTGGCTGGTCCCATGATATTGGCTAGTTGAAGAAACACTTCGCCAAAATGTTCTGGAGCTTCTTCATTTATTATTTTTTTAAATATGTCTGGAATAGTCCCATGTATCATCATACCCTTCCTTTAATAATAAACACGATTTAGTTGTTAGATATCAAAGCATATTACGCGTTGATCATTACCAAATCGTTTCCAAAAGGTATCCAATCGTTACTTAGGATTTTTTGGGTGAAGATATATGAGTAGTGGAGGAATTTAGATTCAAAAAAATATGAAGAAACATTTATTTCTACCACATAGCTTACAGAGACTTAATCGGAGATATTTAGCTACTCCTCGTTCAAACTAGGAGCTTAGTGATGAAAAAGAAAGGTCAATAACTATGTATTGCTCTTCGACGGTTGTTAGGTAGGTTTCAGCCTTGAAAGGGCCTGGTTGATACTCAGCTACATCTGATTCAACTGTGACAGAATACGGCCGTACTCTCACGCGCGTCGGATCAAACCAAGATTGCCCCGTCTTGATGTCAAACTCCCATCCATGCCAAGGGCAGCGCACAATCTCCCCTTCACGGTCCCATTGATAGTCACCGGGCGTATTTGACTGACGAAGACCCGTTACGGTGCCGGTACATAGTTCAGCCCCCTCATGTGGGCAGCGATTTCTGATAGCAAAAAATTGGCCGTTTATGTTGAAGATGCCAATGGAACGGCCGTTCACCTCAACAATCTTCCGCTTTCCTACAGGGATATCATATACCTTTGCAACAATATGTTTACTCATGTGAAGTTGTACAGTTCCTTCGCATTATCTGCCATGATTTTCCGTCGCAGAGATTTATCAATGCGAACAGGGAATGCCTGATCGGGGGCGTCAAAATCCCAATGTGGATAATCTGTGGCAAACATGATGTGATCATGCATATCAATCGCGTCTAACATTTGATGGAAAAACTTGCCCTGACTAGGTTCTTCCATTGGCTGAGTCGTAAACCAACAATGTTTGCGAATGTATTCAGATGGCGGTTTCTTTACTTCCGGCACTTCGCTGCCAAGCTTTTCCCAAGCGCGATCCATGCGCCACATCAGGGATGGCAGCCAAGCAAAACCCCCTTCGATAAGCACAAGCTTTAATGTTGGATAACGTTCGAACACCCCTTCAAACACCATGCTGGTGAGCTGGGCTTGAAACGCTTGCGGCATACCACAATGGTCTTCAAAGTAAAATGATGGATAACCCGCACCTGTAATTGGAAGACCTGGGGCTCCTCCAAAATGCATTCCGAGTGGTAAATCATGGGAAACGGCCGCTTCATACATCGGCCAATATTTTTGCCGTCCCATTGGCTCTTGTGTGCGAGAAACAAGGGCAACCTGCACAAAGCGAGGGTCATCTGCCCATCTGTCGATTTCTGCAGCGGCATCATTGCCATCCTCATAAGGCACGACTATAGAGGCT
>JANQSK010000309.1 GCA_028284105.1 Anaerolineae bacterium | reverse complement strand
CTTTATGGATATTTCGCTGAAGGTGAAGAAGATACACAAACAGCCGCTATTGGTGGTGCGTTGGCTGGTGGTACAGCTGGTGTCATTTCTGCGATTGTCGGTGCCATTATTGCTGGTATTACAAGCACCTTTACAGGCGGTGTTGAAGCGGGTGTTGCTGCTGGTTTAGGTGGTGGCATTATCGGCACGATTTGCCTCGGCCTTGCAGGCTTTGTGTTGGGTGCTATTGGTGGTGCTGTTTGGCCAATGATCCAATCTAACTTCTCTGGTCGTAACTAATCAATTGATCATTTAATAAATCAATAAAAAAGCCCGCTCGATCGAGCGGGCTTTTTTTGTATACAAATAATTTGGTCTCGTGGAGGTTATTCAGGAACACCTTCAATTTGGAGGTGGGCCTGCAACCCTTGAATATGGGCTTCGATTTCTTCTAACCGTTCTTGTTGTTTGCTGTATTTTTCGGTTTCTGAACGGACGAAACGAGAGAAGGGGGCAATGGTGTCTTCAACACGTTGTGCACTGCGCTTCATTTCTCGTTGGAATTGATCGGTCAGGCTTGAAACGAGCTTGGTCCGTAGATTTTGAAGCTTTTCTTCAAGGTCCCGTTTCGCGCGACGTTTTCTGGCTGGTAAGATTAGTGCCCCAATTGTTGCCAATGAGAGCCCAGCAATAATGCCGGTCACATCTAGGAATGTCACAACTTGGACAGCTCCCATGATACCAAGGCCAATACCTGTTGCACCAGCAACTCCGGTTAAGCCCGTCCCTATTACTGCAGCACGAGCTGCATCTGAAAGCTCTAACGCTTCTTTTTCTCGATCATATGATTCGACTGCTTTTTGACTGGCTAAGCCTATTGAGTCAATGAGACGTTGTCGGTCATAAGCTAGGGTACCTTCTTTTGGTCCCCCTGAGCCAATAATACGGCTTTCTTCATCGATTTTACGTTTTGATAGATGGTCTGATACGGCCGTCCATTGACGTAAATCTTGTTCAACCATCCAATCGATGAGTTCGTTGACGCGTTTTTCAATTCGATTTGGCGTATCTTGAACGACCTTTTCTTTAAACGCTTTTTCAAATTGACTAGAGCGAACAAGATCAGGGATGCGCGTGATGCGAATCATCTCATCAAAAAAGTCGTTGCCCCGTTTTTCCATCGCGTAAAGCTCATTGTCAATTTCACCAAGACGGGCTTTGAAGTTGCGCTGCATATCATCGTTGTAGAAGGTGGTTTGTGATTCGATGTCGGTTAGAAGCTGTTGATCTTCAGCAAGCGAATCGAGATCGGCTTCAGCGGTGTCTAGCTGTTTTGAAACAAGCTTGTTGCCAACCCCCAATGGATTGAGGAGCTTGAGACGAAAACGGCCGTTATCATCGAGCGTTTCTTGAATATAGCCTTCTAGCGGACCAAATCCACTAGGATCCCAAAGCTGAGGCTGTCCCGCTTTGGCCTTCTGAGCTTGCTTCGCCGAGACAGGATAGACACCAGAGACTTCGCCAATCAAATTGCGAGCAGATTCGGTCACAAAAGCGATGACCTTTTGAACATCTGCTTCTTCAGTCAAAATATCAACTTTGTTAATCACCAAAACAATTTTCTTGCCCCATTCCCGAATTTGTTCGAGAAAAGTACGTTCGCTTTCGGTGAATGGACGGTCCGCTGACGTAATAAACAACACAAGATCGCTGCGCGGAATAAATTCAGAGGTTAGGGCTTCGTGCTCACGATGAATGGCATTGGTACCTGGCGTATCGACAATCGTGATTTTGCGGAGCATGTCGACTGGTGCCGTTTGTACCCAAACACCACGGTCACCTGGAATTTGCTCAGTCTTTTCACCAAATTTGAGCTGATAGATTTGAGCAGTTGTTGGCGTTACCCCTTCAGTTTGGAGCTCTTGGCCTAAAAGGGCGTTGATAAAGGCGGATTTCCCGGCGTTAAATTCTCCTGCAATGACGAGAAGAAATAGATCGTCAAGCTGTGAGATTGAGTCAACGAGTGCAGTTCTATCCTCTTGCGAGGCTGTCGTTTCAGCTAAGATTTCTCGTAAATCACCGAGTACTTCTCGGGCTTGTTTGAGTAAATCTTCTTGTTCTGGACTAAGTAGCGTGTCCATAAAATGATCTCCATTAAGATTTTGGATGGTTAGCGGTTCTAATGTTTGTGTTGTCATACCTTCTTAGACACGTGTTTTGGTGATTGGACACGATTTAGCTGGGACAACAACAGTTAAATTTTAATTCTAAAACTTTATGTAAATCACAAGAAGTTTATATTTAAACTCAGCTTCAATTGCTGTGATTTACTCGATAATTGACAGAGATGGTGCACATCTTTTTTAGAAAACTTTCTGTCAATCAAAAAGAATGGGCTATCATCATTTGAATTGCGTAAGAGTATAGCATGGGGAAAGTGAGAAAATCAAAAGATTATGTCAATTTATCCATGAGGCGATCATATTTTCCTTTGAGTGTCCAAAACCAGCGGTATTTTTTGTAAATATGCCGGTTGGGATGACTTATCTCATTAAAAGGAGAGCGTGAAATTTGACCTGAAATCAGCTTGCCAATTTCGCTGCCTAGGTAAGTTGCCATGCTGACGCCGAGGCCACTATAGCCTAAAGCGTAATGAATGCCGTTTATTTGACCAATATGAGGCATCAAATCGGAGGTACTGCCAATTTGGCCAGACCACGAATGGGTCACGGGAATGCCAGATAAGTCTGGGAAAATCTGCACTAATTTTGCGTACAGTCGTTCAGCGCTTGTTTTTGTATCAAGGGTGGTTATTAGCTCTGGATACCCTCCAAAGAGCAAACGGCCGTTTGGAGTCAATCGGAAATAGTGCGGGTGCCGCAATGAATCATAGAATGAACGGCCGTTTGGGCTAATTTTATTGAGGAGCATCGGGGGGAGAGGTTCTGTTACGATGACATAGCTGCCTGTTGGAACGATACGTGTTTCCAGTTGAGGCAGCAGTTGGTTTGTATATCCATTTGTGGCGACGATGACGTGCTGCGCTAAAGTGGTGCCTTGGCGAGACTCAATTTTGAACCGTTTATTGTATGGCGTGATTTTTGAAACGGCCGTATTTTCACACAACAAGCCCCCATAATTGGTGACTGATTGGGCCAATCCATACAAAAATTTGGTAGGATGTAACGTGGCGCTCCACTCATCGACCAAGCCACCGTGAAATACTTTAGAACCGATTTCAGATTGGAGTTCATCTGGGGAAATGATGGGCAACTTATAATTTAGGCGCAATTTATACCATTGGGATTTTTTGCGCAGCGTTGCAAAGTGGGATGGTTTGGCTGCGAGATGAATGTGTCCTTTTCGTGAAAAATGACAGCGAATCTCTTCATCCGCCACAATTTCTCCTAGCCGATCAATCGCATCAATGGATGCATTCCAAAACTCGTGGGCCAACGATTCTCCATACTTTCTGAGGATCACCTGCATCGATTGCCGATTACCTGGTATGGCAATGCCGCCATTGCGTGAACTAGCTCCCCAGCCTATTGTTTTGGCTTCAAACACTGCTGTTGAAATATCTTGTTTCGCTAAGATGCGGGCGGCACTCAAACCTGTGTATCCACCCCCAATGATGACCACATCAACTTCGCTAGGCTGTTTGGCTAATTTTAAGTTGACAGGGCGGGGTGACGGATCAATCCAAATTGGTTTTGATTTGAGATTTGTCGTTAGACCTGGTGCCTGCATAGGGTTGTTTAATCCGCTTCTATCATTGTGACATCGTGAGAGATAAAAGTGAATTGTGGAACATCTTTTACTTTAAATTTTCCTGAACTTGCATATAGACTTAGCGGATTTGGATCTTGTTCGATCGTGATGATGTGTCGCTGATCTTGTCGAGGTTGGTCAAATGTGATGATAAATTGATTATCAACGGCCGTTTCAGTGGAAATGTGTTGAAAACTGGTCAAACTATCTTTGCCTGTTTCATGACGTAGCAAGTAGTTCGCGACCTGTTCGACACCTGAATAACAGCTTAAACCCCGCAGCTTTTCCATATAAACTGTGCCATTTTGCATCGCGTTAACGATGTGAGGCACTTCATCAACGGTTAAACGGCCGTAACATGCCCCATCTGGGAATGTAATCAATGTGGGCGCAAAGCGGTGTCCCCCTGTATGAGTCGTTTGCCATACATTTTCCCCAAGATGGGTTTGAAATGCGTTAAGAATGGGCAGGCCGTAGAGGGCGCAACAGCGATCCCGCTTTCCATGCGTACAGACAATGACTAATGGCTCAAACGATTGGTGTTCCTTTGCACTTTCGTTCCCAGCAAGAATGGCTGGCACATCAAGTGAAAGCAAGTCATCGTAATTGGCTAGCTCAAATTTATAGAGCCGCTGATCTGACTCGTGCGTAATGCCTATGTAAAACGTATATGGAGACTCTGCGTTGGTTTTACGTCGGATGAACTGCAAACGGCCGTTTTCAACTTGGCCAAGCTGATCATTTAACCACGTATTGATGTGGGTCGGTAATTGATTATCGCTCGGGGCTTTGGGAGCCCAAGGCTGACGGTATTCTAAAATAAACCAGGTTGTTGCTTGGGCAGCTGTACCGTAAAGCGCCTCGTCCATTGATAGTGAAACATCTGTACATAAAAAATCGGGGGAAAGGTTGGCCAATGTATCCATCATTTTTAATGATAGCATGGAAAACTCCAAAATGGATCAACAAGTCATGTGTTATCTCCACAAACATAATAGATTCTAAGCAAACTCCTGATATTTCATTGAAAAGAGCGCTCAAAAATTTTCATCCAAATTGTTAGCAAGGTGATAACGCGTTGTTAAAAAAACTTTAACAGAGGAGTCGTACTGTGTTGAATGCTGGGACACAAGGGTTTCCAGCTTGTGTGTCTCTTTTTTACAAATTCATCACAGCAGCGAAGCCTTCAGAAACAGGGCCTTGCATCGGAGGAATAGACAGTATGAACCAACCTGGAAAACGCGTTATTGTTGCTAGTTTTTTTCTAGCGATATTGCTTTTGGCAATGAGCCTTTCAATTACGGTTGCTCGATTCGGAAATGCGCAGATAGAAGTAACGGCCGTTGCCACGTATGAAACAGGCATATTTGATGAGAGTGCCGCTGAAATTGTGGCACATGATCCTCAAAGCCAAAAATTGTTTATCGTGAATGGTGACCAAAACCAAATCGACGTGTTAGATATTTCTGACCCCTATGCATTGAACGAATTGTCACCTTTTGATATGTCTCCTTATGGCGACCAAATTAATAGCGTCGATGTTCACAACGGCATTGTTGCAGCGGCTGTTAAAGCTGATCCAGGAACAGCCCCCGGGGTTGTGGTTTTCCTTGATACAGATGGCAATTACATTGCTCACGTCACAGTTGGGGCATTGCCAGATATGCTCACCTTTACCCCAAACGGTAAATATGTATTGGTTGCCAATGAAGGTGAACCTAATGATGATTACACGATTGACCCTGAAGGTTCAGTCAGCATCATCAATTTGACGCGCGGTGTGTATAACTTAAATCAAAGTCGTGTCATGACCGCCGGATTTACCCAGTTCAATGACCAGGCAATTGATCCTCGAATTCGTATTTTCGGCCCAGGCGCCTCAGTTGCACAAGATTTGGAGCCTGAATATATAGCCGTATCAGGAAATTCGCGCACAGCTTGGGTAGCGTTACAAGAAAACAACGCCTTAGCAGTCATTGATATCCGTAATGCAGTTGTGACAGACCTCGTTGCATTGGGTGTGAAAGACCACAGTGCATCCGGCAACGGCATTGACGCAAGCAATCGTGATGATGTAATCAACATCGCAAATTGGCCTGTGATGGGGATGTATCAACCAGACGCGATCACGACCTATAAACTAGGAAGACAAACTTATATCTTCTCTGCTAATGAAGGGGATAGTCGTGAGTATGATGGTTTTGTTGGTGAAGAACGAATCAAAGACCTTGAATTAGATCCAACCGCATTCCCTAATGCTGAAGCATTACAAGAAGATGAAATGCTTGGTCGACTCAAAGTAACGATTACTGAAGGTGATATCGATAACGATGGTGATTACGATGCGCTTTATTCCTATGGCGGTCGTTCATTCTCAATTTGGTCAACGTCAGGTGAATTGATTTATGATAGCGGGGATGATTTTGAACAGATTTTAGCCCAAGAAATTCCAGACGACTTTAATTCAAACAATGACGAAAACGATTCCTTTGATTCTCGTAGTGATGATAAAGGACCAGAACCAGAAGCAATTGCGATTGGTAAAATTGGCCGTCATGTTTATGCATTTATTGGATTAGAACGGGTGGGGGGCATCATGATTTACAACGTAACCAATCCTTATTCACCTGTCTTTGTAGATTATGTCAACAATCGCGACTTTGGCGGCGATGCGGAATCAGGCACGGCAGGGGATTTGGGTCCAGAAGATATCAAATTTATCTCGGCTCAAGATAGCCCAACAGGCTCTGCTTTGCTTGTTGTTGCCAACGAAGTAAGCGGAACGACGACTATTTATTCGATTGAATAAGGAAATCAAGACTTATGTTTGAAGAACCACTTTCAAAGTATGAACGGATTGAAGAAGAATTGAATGTTTTACGTCAGACCATTATGAAGGTCGAGCCTGCGGTGATGATAGACGGCCGTTTTGAACAAATGATTCTCAACCCTATCCAAATAGTGCGAATTGCAGAGCGCCTGCTATCTAATAAGCTAGAAATTGAACCGTTTGTAGATTGAAGTGAGCTGTAGTGGCAAATAGATAATAAACAATGGGATTCCCTCTTGTTCAAAAGAGGGAATCCTTTTTACCTTATTGCTCTTTCAAAATAGATGGACTAATCATAAATCACTTGGCTTCCCCACCAATCATCATCGGGTTGCCAATTGGGGTCTAAATATTCAGCGTGAACATCTTCAAGAAGCGGCATTAATTCATTTTCTAGTTGATGTAGATAGGCTGCTTCTTTTTGAGGATCATATTTCGGATCTGGCGTTGGGAATTTGGCCCCTGAATTCTTTAGCCACTCATTAAGTTTCCCTCTCAATTGCTTGGTGATTTGAGATTCTGATTGGCTAACGTCAAATTGTTCTCCAGGGTCGTTTTTGAGATTATAAAGTTCATCACGGCCGTTTTCATAATAATGAATCAGCTTCCAATCTCCACTACGTATGATGGAGGAGGGTTCACCCCCTTGATTCCCGTAATGCGGGTAGTGCCAATAAAGATCGCGAGTCGAAACGGCCGTGTCCGTTTGCCCCATCAAAAGCTGAACTAAACTCACCCCATCAACATCTTGCTTCTGCGGTATTGGAACCCCAGCTAACTCTAAAATTGTTGGATAAAAATCAATTCCAGACACAGGAACGTCACACAGTTGACCCTGAGCAATCTGCTCTGGATAGCGTACGTAAAATGGTTCCCGAATGCCGCCTTCCCATTGACGCCCTTTGCCACCGCGCAAAGGTAGCATTGACGAAGAGAAGCTGTCTCCAGAAGAAACGCCCCCATTATCTGACGTGAAAATGACCACTGTGTTTTCAGATAGATTGTTTGCTTCTAATGCATTCAAAACTATGCCAACTGCGTCGTCCATCGCTTCAATCATGCCGGCATAAATGGGGCAATCTTGTATCTGGCGAACCGGAAGCGTTCTATCAAAGACAAATCGATTTTGAGGCGGTTCTTGTTTCTCTGCTTTGATTCGAAATTTCTCCCACCGATCTTGACTTGTTTCTAAAGGTCCATGAACAGAATAAAAAGAAAGGTAGGCTAAAAAGGGCTCTGTTTCCTGCTGGTTGATAAAAGCGGCCGTTTCTTGAGCTAGGCGGATAGGCAACGACTCACCATCTGGGCCAGACTCAAGCTTGGGGTTGACCCAAGGGGCAAAATAACCCCCATTTGGAGAACCAACTTCCCAACCCCCTTTATTAATTTCAAACCCAAAATCTTCTGGATCAGAACCGGCTGCTCCAAGGTGCCATTTGCCCGCAAAAAAGGTGCGATACCCCGATTGACGCAGTGCCTCAGCAAATGTGATTTCATCTGGACGAAGCGAATGTTCATATTCTGGCGGGAGCAGCTTATTAAAACGGTCGTTTTCCCGCCAAGCTTCTCCGGTCAAAGCCCCAATCCAATCGGTGATCCCATGTTTAGGCGGTGTTTTGCCTGTTAAAATACTTGCCCGAGACGGGCTGCATACCTGACAGGCGGCATATCCTTGCGTAAAACGCATTCCTTCATGAGCAATACGATCGATATTTGGGCTTTCATAGAAAGTGCTCCCTTCAACACCCAAATCGTTCCATCCCAAATCATCTGCCAATATAAAAACAAAATTAGGTCTGTTCATTGATTTGTATTCGATTTTTTATTGTTGGAGCAGTTCGTCAGTCGTGTGGACGGCGCAGAACTCCTCATTGAGCATGGCAAGCTCCATTTCATGAAGTTCTTCGGCAGAGTAAGAACGGCCGTTCACACCGACACGTTCATGCGTTGCTGTTGCGTCAGAAACCAGCGTGACGTTAAATCCTAAATTGGCAGCCATGCGTGTGGATGTCGAAACACAGTGGGCCGTTGTTAAGCCAACAATAACCAGCGATTCAATCTTTTGCTCATGCAAATAGCTTTCTAAATTGGTTCCAATGAAGGCGCTGTTTACCGTTTTGCTAAAAAGGGGTTCATCCGCTAATGGTTTAACCTCATCTTTAATTTCATTGCCGGGAAGGTCAGGACGAAGCGGAGATTGAGGTTCAACAGAATTGTGCTTGATGTGAATAATCGGCCGTTTATTTTCGCGCCAATCAGACAACAAGCGCGCCATATTGGCTTCTGCTTGAGGATTGTTTCTCTTGCCAAGCTTTGGGTCATCTAACCCTTTTTGAACATCAATAATTAAGAGGGCGGGTTCCGTCATTTTTTGCTCCTTAGATGAAAACCAAATTTATACTGCAAAAAAATGTAAAAACCCATGCCCTCCTTTAATTTTGAGGAATGATTAAGACTTGTCCTGGTGTGATGAGGTTCGGATCTTCCACAATACGGCCGTTTGCGGCGTAAATTTCATCTGTTGTTAGGTCATATTGTAGGGCGATTGAGCTGATGGTGTCCTCACTTACCACGGTGTGAGTGATAAAGTTCACCAGCGTATTGCCTTCTACAACGGAACCACGGCAAAGTGATTCGCTAACAGGTGGCACATCACTCGGTTCTAAGCCTTCTAATGGCGCAACTGATTCCGATAAAGGCCAAATGGTGACAGAATCAAAGTGAATATGGGCATATGTTTCATCTAATGTGTTGATGATGAAGCCAAAGCGACCTGATTGATAATCACTATCTACTATCGTTGAAACAAGTGCTCCGTTGACGAAGAAGCTCATTTGGGGGCCATTGGCAATGAGGAACAGCGTATCTCGATTTTCTCGTGAATCTCCCCGAATCGAACTGTTCTCCCCTTCAGCCATAAGCGCTAAGCCTGCTGAGGAGCCTTTGAAGATTTGCCAGCTTTGGCTTCTTGGCGTCACTTCGAAAGCATAATAAGCGTCGTCCGTTTGTCTGATTGTCAAACCATATCGGAAATTGCCCGTTTCACTGTCTGTGCTGGCTGTGAAAATCTTGGCCTCAGCCATGAAGTTGTCCGTGCTTAATGTGCTGTTAACTAACAGGCAGTCATCAGTAGCATTAATTTGCATGTGATAAAAATCGGTTGGGTGATAGCCATAGAAGTAGGCGTCTACGGGTTCACGGGCTTGCCACCAGCCGCTGTTGATATCTGAAAAATCATCGTTTAAGAGCGTTGTATTGGCTTCTGTGGATTGCGCAGCTTCTGAGGCGGCACAGCGGAAGCCAGCATTGGTGATCATGACGGTGCTGGTTGGATCACCCGGCAAGCGCTGGCTTAAATCTTGTTGGAAGCTATTCGCGCCACCTCGCAACACCTGTTGCTCGTCGCCAACAGGCAGATAGGGGGTATCAACCCATTCCCAAACATTACCCGCCATATCAAATGCACCAAAGAATGAGCGATTGGTTGGAATCGAACCGACTGAGTAGGTGCCACTGTTTGGAAGTGATACGGCAGTTTCCTCATTCCCCCACGGGTAGAGCCAACTGTGTGGGCCACGGGCTGCAACCGCCCATTCTGCTTCAGTGGGTAGTCGTTTATTAGCCCATTGGCAATACGCCTGAGCTTCATCCCAGCGAACACCCTCAACTGGATGATTATCTTCACCAATGACAACGGCTGATTCGATTGCGTTCTCAGAAAGATAGGTGGCGAATGCTGTGTTAGTAACCTCAAATTGGTCAATCCAAAACGGCTCAAGGGCAAAGGCCGTATCTTCATCGACAGAGTAAGTTCCCCCTTCTACCAAAACCATATTTTGATTCGATGGTAATATGGACTCCGGTAAAGCTGTGGGTTCAATGGTTGGTTCCACAGTAGGTTCAGGCTGTGCTGTTGAGGTTGGTTGTGGAGTCGGTTCAGATGTTGGCTCAATTTCCTGCGCTATGCT
Source organism: Anaerolineae bacterium (assembly GCA_028284105.1). Lineage (GTDB taxonomy): Bacteria > Chloroflexota > Anaerolineae > Promineifilales > Promineifilaceae > QQUD01. Next base: position 39 of record JANQSK010000309.1, on the reverse strand, counting down.
CGAGGGGGCATTTTCGACATCAATATCTACCTCTCGAAG
>JANQSK010000293.1 GCA_028284105.1 Anaerolineae bacterium | reverse complement strand
TCGATGGCGTTGACAAACTCTTCAACCCGAATGGCTTCAGCGGGTGGGCGCAAACCATCATTGATATAACGACGTGCGATGGTGTAAGAACCCGTATCTACATCCAGTGAGAATGTTGACAAGCGATCAGCTTGTGTTGAAATATAAGGATTAACACCATAATCTTCAAAAAAGGTGTTAGAAGGTGGTTGGGTGTCTAATGGCTCCGGAGTAGCTTGAGGTAATGGCGCAACAGCAATAGGTTCTTCAGCAGCACTATCAGATGCTTCTTCTTCCATGGGTTCATACTCTTCATCCATTGCTTCGTCAGCCGAATCGTCTACTGCTTCATATTCGACGATGGTTACTTCTTGAACAACTTCTTCTACAACTGTGTTCAAAACAGTTACTTCGACGACTTCCCCTTCAACAACAACTTCTTCAGTCACCACTCTAGTGACCTCGACTTCAATCGTTTCAGTAACAACGTCAGGACTGCCTCCACAGGCAGCCATTAAAATGGCAAATATAACCAGAATAAGCGTAATAGTTTGGCGTTTCATTTGATTGTCTCCTAGAAATCTTTTTTATAGTTTGAATTTTGTGACGGCCGTTTTTGTGGCAAAACGAATCTAAAATCTCTTTAAGTGACTGATTGATTTTGCGTGATGTTTGTATAACGACGCCGATTCAAAAAAGGTTCCCAAGAAAATGAAATGTCTGAAAAACAGGCGAGAAAACGTTGAATTAATAAGTTGACACAAAACATATAATGACTAGCGAAGTAACTAAGTTTTGAAAATTATTTCTCGCGAACAATTTTGGAAGATAGACATTGAATGATTTTGACTTCTCATCAGAGCGATATGAAAAATGGCCCTCCAAACTGGCGTCAGTGACCCTTTATCGTAAAAAGTCTGACGATGAATTAAATAGAATACCGACACGTGAAGTAGAAGAATTCCATTGTCCAAAATGTGATGCCCCAGTTCGGTATATGCCCGCCAATGGGTTAAGTTGTGAGCATTGTGGTTACAGTGAACAACCAGAACAAATACCGTTCACGGATGAGGGCAATGAGTTAACGCCTGAATATTTTAGAGCGATGCCAAAGGGGTGGGGATTACCAAGAAGCACGCTCGTTTGCCGACGCTGCCAAGCAAAAAGCGCTGTCCCCGTTTCTGATGTGGTCTACACTTGTCCTTTCTGTCTTTCTAACCGAGTTGTAGAAACGCACGAAGAAAATGAAATGATACGGCCGTCTCAAATCATTCCCTTCAAAATTGAGGAAAAACAAGTTCAAGCGTTTGCGAATCAATGGTTTAAAGCATTAACGCATAAGTCACCTGATCTGAATTCAATTAGGCTTGAGAATATTCACGCCGTTTATGTACCCGTTTGGCTGCTAACTGCTGATACCACAGCGAATTGGCAGGGAACGGCCGTTAAAGTAAAAGAAAATGCTGTCCAAAGAGTCATTCAAAAAGGTTATGATTCAATTGCGCTTCAAAACGGTGCCTGTAGTGCGAACCAAAAGATACAAGAACTCCCTGTAGATGATTTAATTCATGGGTTGAGCGACCATTTACAACTATTTCAACCTGAATTTGTTGCTGGGATTCCAACCTTGCTACCGGATGTCTCTCTGACAGAAGGATGGCGTGAAATTAGAGAGACCTTGCAAGGGAAATATATCAACGACATTATTCCAACCCAACGCAAGAAATTTACGAATGTCAATGAAATTAGCGTGTCTTATAGAAACGAACGCTGGTCATTAGGATTAATCCCAGTTTATTTGGCAACATACGAGCATCAAGGGAAAACATATCATGTAACAGTGAATGGATATGATGGGGAAGGTATCGGTGATTATCCGATTTCAATTGATTATCTAACCAATAATGCCGTTTCTGATTTTATCCCTGCGATATTGATGGCATTTGGTTTATTGTTTAATTTGCTTGTGCCATTAAATTTTCAATTGATTGGGGGTTCAATTGGCTGTTTTATTGCTTCGATTTTAATTGTGTTCCTCAATCTAGATAGGTGGTTGAAGCATCCTCATTTAGATAGTGAACTATTAACGGCCGTGTTAGCTGTTTATTTTTTTATTCAACTTTTTGTCTTATCAGATATTGGGTGGGTATTGACCGTGCTGGCAAATGTTGGCCTTATTCTATTTTATGCTTTTTTTGGATATCAGTTGGGAGCGGCTGCATTTATAGCAAACCGAATTAAAAGTAAAGAGAAAAGGGGGGATTGATGAGAAGTTATTATTGCACTGCATGTCAATCCACTTTTCAATTAACAGGTGATGTTCAGCAAGGTATGAATTGTTTGTTTTGTGGTCACAAGGCGTTTAGTGATGGGATAAGCATGGCGAATCAAGACATGAACTCCTCTGACTATGAATTGATCATTCCTTTTGAAGTGGATCAATCGCTTGCCGAAGAAAAAATTGAGCAGTTTATCCTCAGGAATAAATGGTTTAGTCCAGCTGACCTGGGCATGAAAAATGGCTTGAAACGATTACGGCCGTATTTCATTCCGATTTGGTTGACTGACGTAGAAATTCGTATGAAATGGGAGGCTGAGCTCGCTTTCCCCGCTACCACATTGAGCGCGATTGATACAGTTGATCAAACGGGTGTAAAACGCAAAGAAATATCAAAAACATTTCTTCGATGGCAGGAATTTGGAGGAGAAGTTCAGGAATCATTTGAAAACCTGAGAGAACTGGCAGTGGATAATGATGATGATTGGCTAATGGAACAACTGGCTTTTTCATTAGATGATGCAGTTCTATTTCAGCCTGATTTGGTACAGGATTCTATAGTGTGTCAACCGCATCCATTAAGCCCAATGAACAAGCTGAATATTTACAAACAAATTATTAATTCCATCGAGGAACGAATTGTTGAAGCATCAGATGCGAAAAGCATTAAAAATTTTGATTATCAATCTGAAACTGAAAAGTCAAACCTTACCCAGCTTTTAATACCTCTTTTTGCTACCCACTTTTACGATGCCAAAGGGTTACGTCATGTAGTGGTTGTCAACGGCCGTACAGGTGAACTTTATGGCAAAGCCATTCGGTCCATGTTTTGGAGTGTCTGGCTTCGTTTACTCTTGTTCATAAACGGGCTAGGCGTGCTAATTTTGCTAAATAACTTGCCACAAAATGCCATTCTAGACCCAGATGGTTTCACACACTTCTTATTGAGTTGTGCTGTATTTGTTGGATTTGTGATTTTGCCATTTTTCTACCTTTATTCTGGTGTTATGGCGATGTTTGAACACAATAAATTTGAAATACGCTTGTAAACGGTAGGGTAATGGCGAAGATGCTTTTTCGAAGTGAGGTCAGATTACGTAACGAACATGATTGATAGATCAAAGCAGCAACCCCCTGAAGAAGACGACCAATTCGAATCGGTTCCTTCGGCTGTTGAAGGAGTTACCCTATTTAGATATAAAATGCCATCTTCCAAAGAAAAACCAGTGGAGGATGTTGTTGAATTTCATTGTCCTGATTGTGACGCGCCTGTGTTTTTCGTCACTGAAGAAGGGTTGGTATGTGACCACTGCGGTTATCGAGAAGAAGTAGAAGAAGTTAAAGATATTAAACATGATGGATTTAAACGGCCGTTAACACCTAAAACCTTAAAACAACTCGGCCACGGTTGGGGAACTGTGCGACGCACCATCCACTGTAATCGATGCCACGCTGAGAGTTCCGTGCCCAAAACGGCCGTAGCGTACACGTGCCCTTACTGTCTATCTAATCAGGTTCACCTCACCAATCAAGAAAATGACGTTTTGCGTCCTAACTTCATCAAGCCGTTTAAACTCTCAAAAGAAGAGGCTGTGAAGCGATTCATAAAAAGAATCCGTGAACTGCCTTATGTTCCTAAATCAGTCTTAGTCAGAAAAAAAATCTCAGTGATGCAGATGTATGCCCCCGTTTGGTACATCTCAATGCAAAGTGAGTTTACAGAAACTTTTAGCGGTGATAGAGAAATAGGAAAAAAAGCGCATTTTTTCATCGGCGCAAATCAAAAAATGCCAATTGTTCCAAACCAAAAAATGAATAAATATCATTTGGAAGAGTTGGAACCGTTTAATCCAGATTATGTGGCTGGAATGCCCGTGTTATTGCCTGATGTTGATTTGGAGGCGGGATGGCGTCAAGCGCGGAAAGAAGTTCGGCAACAGTTTGTTAAAAAAGCAAAAGTGACAAAGATTTCGTTTAGGGAAACGGCCGTTACCTATGATGACGAATCTTGGGACTTTGTATTAGTGCCGATTTATGTGCTCCGTTATCAATTTAAAGGAGAGAATTATTACTTTTTAGTCGATGGTGCAGATGGTCAATCAGTGGGTGAAGTGGCGATTGATGAAACGGCCGTTGTTTGGGATAAGGTCACTCAATTTGTCCCAGCCATAATGACCCTGATTTTGATTGCATTGCATCAATTTTTAATCTACACCTCTTCTAATTATTTGAATTCTGACCGATTATTTCATTCCACAACGATTTGGGGCATGGTTGGCGTAGGTTTAACTGCGTTTTTTACGTACACATTCCAGAACCCTAAAATTTCATCAGCATTCATCACAACTTGCCTATTCGTTTCAATCATCTTCTTTCTTATTCTGAACCCAAGTTGGGTACCAGTTGTTGTTGGGAGCATGTTTATATTGCTCATTAATTTTGGTATTTCAAGAGGGGCAAAAATTGATGAGCGCGTGGTTAATTTGAGGAAAATGAGTAGGAATTTGTAATGACAGATCATCCAAATGCCATTCATTGTGCTCATTGCTCTTTAACCAGTGAGTTTTACAATATCCGAGTTCAAACGACCTGTCCTTTTTGCGGGAATGAATCAATTGATCTTACTGAAGCACGTTATCCCTCTATTGGGTATCAGGAAGAGTTGATTTTTCGGCCCCAAGTTTCATATTCTGATGCGAAGAGAATTTTGGCAAAGCAATTTCGTGCAACTGACTCCTTAGAACGAAAAGATCAACGGCTGTTGAGAGGTTTACGGCCGTATTTCATCAGTATTTGGTTGAGTGATGTAGATGTCAAAGGAGATTGGGCAGCTGAATTAGGGCACCCATATGAAGGCATAACTGCAACTGAAGTGCTGCAAAGGGACAGAGCCAAAATTGTTGAGCATACAGCTGAGCGCTATCATTGGTCGATTTACAAAGGGCGAATTGACAAATCATATACGAATATCATTGGTTTTAATGGGGTTCACAACCATCAAGTTATTCAAGAGCTTGTTTTAGAGATAGATTTATCATTGGGAGAGCCATTTGATGCAACATTTTTAAAAAATGTGATTGTCACAAAGCCCGTTTTAACGACAGTCTCCTTAAACAAACTCACGTCACACTTCAAGGAACAGATTCGGCGGTTAGCGATTACTGATTGCCAAAAAGCGGCTCAATTACCAACAAGTCGGTTTTTCCAATGGAAGCCTTTAATTAAGCATACCTCATGGACATTTATGCTTGTCCCTGTGTATCTGACCTACTATCAACACCCTTTTACAGAAGAACACATCTTTTTTGCGGTCAATGGCATCAATGGAAATGTTCATATTGCTAAACAATCTTGGAAATAGAAAGATTTTATCTAATCAAAATTCAGTGCTCCTACATACACCTTCTTAAATTGAGACTTTTCCCTTCCCGTACTAAAAAATTCTTCTAAGGATGATTGAATTGTTCGTAGTGCGAACTTTGTAATACGTTCAACTAGGTATTTTGTACCTATTATTTTTGGCTTCTTCATCGACAGATCATAAGAAAAACCAATTTAGACCCAAATACATACAAACAAAAAATTGCTCCGTATTACCCGGTATAAGCCAATAAAATCCCGGGGCTTGGCAGATATTTGATTAAGTAAAGACAAGAAGGAGCAGAGGAAAATGCTCCGAAAAATATGGAGAAACAACATGAATTCGATTGTACGTAAAATAATTGTGGTTTTGGTTTTGAGCTTAGTGCTCTCATTTTCAGCAGGGTCCGCTTTTGCTGGAAAAAATCGTCAAAACATTGTAGACACGGCCGTTTCTGCAGGCCAGTTCAACACACTCGTAGCCGCTCTTGAAGCAACTGGTCTAGATGATGTATTGCGTGATGAAAGCACAAAATTCACCGTATTTGCACCAACGGATGCTGCATTTGCGGCGCTCGGTGAAGACACCATTAACGCTCTGCTAGCAGATCCAGACACTTTGGCTGATATTCTTCTTTATCACGTTGAAGCAGGCACAGGCTTTAAATCAGGTCGCTTATTGAGCAAAGAGTTCTTACAAATGGCAAACGGCGTTAACACAAAAATCACCGTTGAAGATGGCTCAATTAGCATCAATGAATCACAAGTTGTTTTGGATAACATCCTAACAACAAACGGCATCATCCATGTCATCGATGCAGTTATTTTGCCACCAGAAAATGTATTGGATACCGCGAAAAATGCTGGCATCTTCAACACCCTTGTTGCAGCTTTGGAAGTAACTGGCTTAGACGCAGTCGTCGCTGATGAAGACACTTTCTTCACCGTATTTGCACCAACCGATGCTGCTTTTGAAGCGTTGGGTGAAGACACAATCAATGCTTTGATTGCTGACCCAGATGCTTTGGCAAATATCCTGCTCTATCACGTAAAAGTTGATCAATTCTTCGATGAAACCAAGCTCTCTAATCGCCGTGCGACTAAAATGGCAAATGGTGACCCAATCTTCATCACCCAAACCGATAGCGGTTTGATGATCAACGATTCAAACATTGTGATTTCTAACTTGGTAACCCGCAACGGTTTAATCCACGTTATCGATGCAGTTTTGATTCCACCAGCAAACTAAAACCCCCGTCAAAATCTGCTCTTGAATTAGCAGACAACTCTTCTCAATAGTTGATTTTGACAATGTCACACCATAAAAGCCTGAGCCACGCGCTCAGGCTTTTTTATTGGCCAGAATCCCCATCATAACGATGTCGTGATAACGGCCGTTACTCCAAATGTGGTCACGTAAAGTCCCTTCGATTTCAAAGCCTGATGCTTGGTAGGCTCGCATAGCCCGATCGTTGTTGCCAATAACCTGTAACCACACTCGGTTCATATTGCGATACTGAAACGCATAATTCGTTAAAAGTTGGACAGCTTCACGGCCGTATCCCTGACTCCAATGGGCTTTGTCCCCAATTGTAATGCCCAATTCACAGGTCCGATTCGTTTCGTTAAAATTGAACAAAGCACAAATACCAATAAACAAACCGTTGACGACGATGCCGAATGATGCGCCATCTCGTCCGCCGTTCTGCACATTCTTAGAGAACTCCGCTTCTAGACGCTCTAAAGATTGAGGCATAGGCGGATCGCCCCCTCCAGCAAGCTCAACTTCGAGGTCATTATTAAACAAATGCAGTCTTGCTAAATCATCACGCTCAATAGCGCGTAAGGTCACATTTTTTCCTTTAAGCATTTACACCTCCTCAGTCCATTCTTGAATAGAATGGGAAACAACAGTCTGGTTGTCATCTCTAAACGTGATAATTCCTTTTTGCTTTTGGCCGTTCAGCGCGTTTGGGAACCAGAGCGCTGAATCTTGCCACATTTTTTCATACGGAATTTGGTTTAAATCAAAAAATAAGGGCTTCATTTCATCACTTTCTTTGGGAATGCCGCTCCAACGCTTGGCAAAAAAGAAATGCACTTTCATTGTCCATTTGGGTTTGGCGGGGAAGATATAGTCGAAAATCGCAATAGGTTGCAATATGGATTCATTGAGTGTGATAAAAATCTCCTCTTCTACCTCACGAACGGCCGTTTCCAGA
>JANQSK010000286.1 GCA_028284105.1 Anaerolineae bacterium | reverse complement strand
ACAGCTCAAAAAGCTGTTGCCAAACGATCGAAACCACACCCATCAAAAAGATGGGCTCAAGATATACATCACCGAGCTACGCACCAAGCCCCTTATTTTGTTGAAATGTGAGGGTGAAATCACCAGCCAAAATGCAGCCTATCTCAAAGAAATGGGAGAAAAGATCAGGAAAAATAACGAAGTCAAAGTTTGTCTCGATTTAGATCAGGTCTCATTTGTGGATAGTGCTGGTTTAGGGTCAATCTTAGCCCTTCATAAACAATTTCAAAAGAGTGGTCAGCATCTCGTTTTAATTAATTTACAGCCAGCTGTTGCCAAAACGGTTGAGTTAGTTCGCCTTGATCGCGTGCTAACGATTATTGTCAATAGCCAAGCTTTATTTGACAACGATTGGGAACAAGCCATCAACGCATCTGACCCAATGCTTTCGAGAGTGTTATAATGAATAACGATAAACTTCAGCTCATATTACCCGCCAAACATGAATATCTTGAGGTTGTTGGAACGGCCGTTACCACCATGTTGCGCCAAATACCCGCGGTAGAAAATGAAGCGTATAACATTCAACTCGCTATCCATGAAGGGTGTGCCAACATTATTGACCACGCCTACCAACAGCAAGGTGGCGTTCATTTTGAGATTGAGCTAGAGGTTTCGTTAGACAAAGGTCAATTTTCAGCTCGCTTGAAAGACCACGGGCAAAGCTTTCATCCCAATCTTGAAGCGTCGAAAGAAAGCCCCATTTGGGCAGTTTGTCCTTCAAATACAAACCATTTTAAGTTAACGGCCGTTCCTGAACCGGGATTTGAACAAATACGAGGGCGGGGACTGTTTCTTATGCATAACCTCGTTGATCAGATTTATTATCACAACGACAACAACTGTAACGAATGGATTTTGCTCAAAAATTTCTAGGGGGAGCAACACACAATGGCAAAAATTTTAGTTGTAGATGATTCAACAGTCATCTTACGAACGGTTGGATTTACATTGCGAAAAGCGGGTCATGAGGTCGCAACAGCCCAGCATGGTTTAGAGGCATTAGCGATGCTTGAAGATATTCCTGTTGATCTCATTATCTCGGATATCAACATGCCTTATAAAAATGGGCTAGAGCTTTTGAGCGACGTGAAGCATAACGATAAAACGGCCTCAATTCCTTTTATCCTCTTAACGGCCGACGGGGAAGTTTCTACAGCAGAACGGCAAATGGCGGTTAAGACTGCTGATGGCATTCTGACAAAGCCAGCGAGCTCATCACAAATCACGGACTCTGTAAATTCACTTCTAAATAAATGGAAAGAGGTTGCTTAAGTGAAACGAAGTTCCTGTTTTGAATAAAATAACAGCTTCAAATTTCGTTTCCTTGAGGTTCCGAAGCTTATTTCTAACAGGGTTATCAATTTAGCAACTTCGGAACACTTAACCTTCATTTCAGTCGATTTTTTACATTTTCTTTAATCAATTTCAAACGTCTATTGAGTTTTGGATATTCAGAAACATTGGCACCTTGCAAAAATCATTCTGCCAGTTGATTGAATTTTCCACTGTCAATGACGCAATACAGCAAACATCATTGCAATTCAAGGAGTAATTGAAAAATGGGTCTTTTAACCAATATTACACCACCGATTTTTCAAAAGTTTAATTTAGGTAAAAACATTTTTCTTCTGTTGCTCATCGCCATCAATCTCGCCTTCATATTGAGCATGCGGAACAATTCAAACCCATCCCAAGATACCGTGGGATCTGTTCCGGCTCTCGCACCCGGTCAAAGCTTGACGCAAGAAATTGTAGCCGCAGCCAATAGTAGTGAAGAGGTTCAATACGCTTCCGGTGCATATATCCCTGAAAGCGGCATGGTTCTCTACACAAAGTGGGAAGACGGTGAAAACTTATCGATCCGCGTATGGGCGACTCGATTATTAGCTACCTATGCAACACAGTTTGAAGCACTAAACAGTAAGGAATCTTTGATTTGGGTTATTGATTATGGGAATGCACCCGTTGACCAAGAGATCATTTCTGCACCGCTTCATCGAATTAATGAACCTTCTTCTTACACCTATTACACAATCCCTGGAATTGATTTAGTGGAAGATGTTCCCGAAACGGCCGTTTCAAATCAATCCGATAATGCCTCATTTACTGAACTTATTGACAGTTTTGATAATGAAGCACCTGGTTGGGTACCTATCAATGGCAACTGGGAAATACGCGATGGCGTCTATGCTCAAACAGACAACACGGGATTCGATCTCATCACAATGCTGGATGCACCATCGCTGGCCGATTACCAAGTCGAAACGGCCGTTCGTATTGTTGATGGCGAGATGGGATTAGGCATCATTTTCAACGCCGAATCTACAAACAGCCGTAACAATTCACAAATTCTCGATTTTGACCAAGGTGGAACGTTTATCCGCTGGGGACATTACGATGCAGATGGTAATTACGCTTATGACGGTGGTTATCAAATGGACCCACCTATCCTCAATGATGGCCAATGGCATCAACTCCGAATCGACGCCATTGGCACCGAAGCCATCTTTTACCTTGATGATCAAGAAGTGGGGCGCTTCCAAAATATGGGTGAAGGCGGTCACGTCGGTTTAAGTAGCTCACTCTCTACGGCCGAATTTGACAATTTCCGCCTCACGGCTGGTGATGCCATTAACCAAACTGTGGCTCAACCTGTCGAAGAGCAAC
>JANQSK010000281.1 GCA_028284105.1 Anaerolineae bacterium | reverse complement strand
TGTATTTTTCCGTGATTTGCCATGATGAAGTGGCTTTCGAAACGTTGGCTGATGTCGAAACGGCCGTTGCTGCTGTGCCTGAACTGGCTCAATTCTTTGAAGATACGGATGCAAACTTTGAAATTTGTGCGCTATGGGAATCTGGCGAAGGAACTGAAATTGAAGATCAACCAGTTTCAAGTGACATTCCAACCCTTGTTTTAGCAGGTGAATATGATCCCATCACCCCGCCATCTTGGGGTGTTCTGACTGCTGAGACATTATCAAATAGCACCTATTTTGAATATCCAGGTGTTGGGCATGCGGTGAGTACTTCTGGAGAATGTCCACTTTCAATGACGTTGGCCTTTTTAAATGACCCGATTAGTACCCTTGATGATAGCTGTATTGCCACGATGACTGCCCCAGCCTTCCAAGCGACAACGGCTGCAGATTCTGGTGATGTTAATTTAGTGGAATTTGAGGCAGATTCTGGATTTGGTGCTATCATTGGGCTTCGCCCAGAAAGTTGGCAAGAACAATTTGCAGGTGTTTACGCAAGAGGGAGCAATGCGCTTGACCAAACTGCTTTGATGCAGATTGGTGCCCCGGGAATTCCACCGGATGCCTTTTTGAATCTTGTCACAGAGCAGATGGGCTTAGAAGAAGGTCTAGAAGAAGCAGGCCAGATTGAAGATGCAAACGGCCGTTCTTGGGAAATTCTAGCAGGTGAACTGCAGGGCTTTCCAATGACGATTGCTTTACTCAATGAAGACGGGTTTACATTCATTGTATTGCTCGTTTCTGATGAGTCTGAAGCCAACGCACTAACCGAAGCTGTATTCTTGCCCGCTTTAGATGCAATACAACAAAAATAAGTAAATTTAAATGAAACCATTTTATTCGCTTTCGCGAAACGGCCGTATTGGTCGTTTACGGAAAATGGCGCAGGCTGCATTAGCTCATTACGATTTGGATGTGTCCCATCTATCGATTTTGAGCACCAGTTTTAATACCATTTTTCGAGTCAAAACGACCGATGGTGAGCAATACGTCTTACGCATCAATTATCCTGAAGAACGCGGTCCAATTGATATCCAATCAGAGATGATGTGGCTCGATGCTTTGAGTAAAGAGACGGATATTCCAGTGGCTACGCCTGTTCACACGAAGGATGGTAAGCTGCTGGTAACGCTTCAAATGGAAGGGATTCCTGAAGTTCGACACTGCACGGTGTTTCATTGGATAAACGGCCGTGTGATGAAACGGCCGTCTCTCAACACCATCCAAAAAATTGGCGCCGTGATGGCAAGACTCCAAAATCATGCGGATACGTTCCAGCCACCTGCTGAATTTTGCACCATTCAATACAACAACGCATGGAACTTTGGTGACACATCACGCATTTATAGCACCGAAAAAGATCCGCTATTTTCGCCTAAGCAGAAAGAAATTGTTCAAGCCGCTATTGAAAAAGTACAAACCTATCTGGATGATCTCTATCTTGATCCAAGCGGGTTACGCTTTTTACACGCTGATTTACACGCCTGGAACGTGATGCTTCACCAAGGAGCTATTCACGTCATCGATTTTGATGACTCCATGTGGTGTTACCCCATTCAAGATATAGGCATTAGTCTTTACTATCTTGAGCACGGGCCAAATGCAGAACAAATCAGAGACCTGTTCCGAAAAGGATATACACAACATCGCCCATGGCCTGAAAAATTTGAAGGCGAAGTTGAAACGGTCCAAAAACAACGCACGATTGATCTCTTAAGCCTCCTTGTTGCAGAAGAAGCGAATCCTGAATTTGAAGGAGAGCTTGAGCGATATTTAAAAGTCCACACACCAATATTAGAAAAATGGGTTGCCCAATAAATGAACAGTGAAGAGCTAATTGAAAAATTTAAACGACAAGCAGAATTTGCCAAGGAATATTCCCCACTTTACTATCGCCTTTTCTCAATTGTCGGTGACTGGTTAGAAAATCAACCTCATAACCCCGTTGTTCAATGGTTACTTGACGTTAGCCAAGATCGGCGACCACTTGAAGTGACTCTATTACTGATGGCTGGGTTACATCGTGACATTCTCCTTGAAGAGCCAAACACTGAGCAGCTTGCCAATTTATATCCATCGGTATCCCCAGATTGGACCGAGAAGGCTGAAAAGTGGGATTCTGCTGCCTTTAGCATTGAAACACAGGCAACCAACTTGCCTAATATTTTGCATCGAACCATCTCAAAACGAGAAGAAAGCCTCACAGAATTTATTCAAAGCGCAACTGTCCAAACGAATGAGACCGGTCGCGGTATTGTTTGGTTGCTACCTACCTTGCTCACCAACTGGAAGCAAATTCATTTGGTTGATTTGGGGGCAAGCGCAGGCTTGAACTTAGTCGCTGATCAACGCTCTTTTCGCGTTAAGAACCATAATGAGAAGAAAGAGGCTGATTTAGGATTGGCAAAGCCTGTCCAATTTTCAGTTTGCTCTGTTAATAAATGCAATCTTCAGTTGAAGAAACGGCCGTTGCCTGACATTCTTTCTCGTACAGGCTGTGATATTAATCCATTTATTTTGAAAAATTATGTGGATGAAGCGACACTGTCTAGCTTTGTGTGGGCAGACCAAATTCCCCGACTCGAGCGTTTACGAGAGGGAATACGCGCCTTTAAAGATTTAGATCGATCCAAGACGTCACCGGTCACGTTATACAAAGCGAATCTCCCAGATGAACTACCTAAATTTTTATCCCGTGTTCCTCACAAAGAAACGGCGCCAATAGTGATGTACAACACCTTTATGACACCCTATCTTGAAAATAAAGGGCGGGCTATGAAGAAGATGGTGTCAGAGTGGGCGAAATCTGTTGGCCAACCGGTGATGTGGGTGCAAGCGGAGCCGCTTAGCAAAAAGCCTCCCAAACCAGAATGGCTAGGCTGGACGATTAACTATTGGCATGAAGATACACACGAAAAGTGGCATATTGGGTGGGTACAGCCGCACGGAACGGCCGTTAAATGGCTCCCCGATCAGTATCAATCCTTTGTCGAATTTTTCAACAGCTAGCCATCATAACATTGAGCTGG
>JANQSK010000022.1 GCA_028284105.1 Anaerolineae bacterium | reverse complement strand
ATATCCGTCAAAGATTGCCCTTTGAGGGGTCGATCATCAATTGGGAAGAGACGCTTGTTACGCATAGCCCAAGCGGCAGCTTTTGAATTCATTGGATCTTTAGGATCGTAGTTTTTGAACTGAATCATTTCCCCAATGGTCAGCAATAGCTCATCAAGCGTTTTTGCCGCCCACCAAGCCCCGATACAAACCGCACCCGTCACGTGGATGTTGGGATGGAAGATGGGGGTTTGCCATTTCAATTGGGGTTGTTTGATTGGATACTCCGCGTGGAGATAGACACTTACATCGTGTGATTCCCGGAAAACCGGTTTGCCAGAGCCATCAAGTTTCTCAATGCTCTTGCACGAATAGCGGATGAGGTACCGTTCAACGGGGTCACCCTCTGTGCTCACGATGTGGATAAGTTCACTCCGATTTACCAAATCTTGTACTTGGCGGAAATCATTGCGTAATCTGGTTTCACGAATATTAAAGGCCATTTTTCCTCAATAGAGTGTGTAGTTTTTAGTGGTTGGTGATTAGTTATTGGTAACTTGTAGGTTGGTCATTATAACCCAAACTTTCTACTACCCACTATCCACCATCCACTTCTTTCTACTCACTTAAAATTACTAAATATCTAAATTTAGCCAGCTGTTACTTGTGGGAATAGACTCAAAATATCATCTTCACCCACACCCGCATCGCTTAATGAATCACCATCTGCAAGGCGTTTGCCTGATGCGCGGTGGTCGAGACGATAGGTGATAGGATTTGCACCTTGGCTGGTGGGCAAGCCCATTTTACTAACCAAAGCTGGAATTAACCGCTGCATTGGCACATCGGCTGGTAATTCAACGGGGGTTTTCTTTGAACCGGTTGGATCGTAGATTATTACTTTCATGCTAGACATTTGTTAAAGCCTCCATAGGTGGAGAACAATTTCTTTGAATAGAGTTTGCCAGTTGAGGCTTTGTTCTCCTGGAAATAAATTACTTGGGTTTTCTCATCTATTTGATTCGTTGTAATTTATTTCAGACTATTGTTGTTTAATTTATATTTGCTATACGGATTTACGGCCGTTTAGTTTCTCTTTTTGGTAATTGTTTAATTAGGTAATTTAGAGAGGTTTTAATTACTAAATTACCTAATTACTTAATTACCCTTTTATGCAAAGTTCAAAAACCCTGCTTTATCACCTGTAATTTCTAAGTAGACACTCTCTTCGCCGTTGCGAGCACGGATAATATCCATGGGCACCACATCGATTTCAGCAAGCGTTCTGTCCAAGAAATCTTCATCACCCGAGATGCGGTGTGTTAGCTGCATTTCGCGCTGTTCACCTGTGCTGGTTGATGTTAAGGCAGTTTCTTTTAAGCGACCCATTCGTTTAAAAATGGGTTCTACCTCACCTGTTGTGGGGTCTGTCATACTAATAACGAGCTCATACCCAAATTCTAAGACAGTATCTGGACCACATTTTTCTTTGGCAATGTTCAAAAGCTCCCGAACAGTCGTTTTATCACTGGTTACATCGTGTAATTCCACAATAGGTTCCAATGGTGCATGGAGTCGTTCTTCAAGAACGGGATATTCCGTTTTATAAACATCATTCGTCAAACCATTGATCATCATCGCCACACCAGGTTCAACTTCCATATTGTGGATGATTTTAAGCGCTTCCTGTGTTTGGAAAGCCGCCACAATGGATGCGCTGGTAGGTGTTGTGGGTACTTTGCCTTGTAACACATTTTGGCGTGCCAGCAAAGGACATGAGTAGCGTAAACTGATCATTTGATAGTCGTGTTCGGTGAGCGTACATTCATAGTTTGCTCCACGACCGGGCCAAAAGACACTCACAATACCCATCAACTCTTGAATAGCACCGTCAACCCAAGGGCGATTGACGAACTGGGTGTAACGGTCAATAGAGAGTCGCGCTTCGCGATTGTCTAAACAGCCAACGACTGCATCAACGTGGCGAAAAACGCCCATTCCCATTTCATTGTTAATGTCTCCATGCCACGTCATAACATTGACATCGGAATTGAGCTCTTTAACGCGCTCTGCAGCGGCATCGACCTTGCGCCGACCACGATCGGTGGTGCGGAACAGGACAGACCGGCTCAAGTTGCTGTCTTCGATAGTGTCGAAGTCACAAATGAGAATGTTGCCAATGCCCATGAGCGCTAGGTTTTTTAGGACTTCGTTACCGAGTGCACCAGCGCCTACCACCATAACGGTCGCATTGCGTACAACTTCTTGTTGCCACCAGCTGATGTAGCCAAAGGTATGGTAGCGGTCGGTATCGGGATCTGTGATTCGGATAATTTCTTCAGTCATGATTAGGGATGAAGGAAGAAGGGTGAATGTTTTCCTTCTGCCTTCCGCCTTTTGCCTTATTTAGGCATTGTGTTTTAAGTAAAACGGCAGTTCAAACTGGGTTCGATCTGCGTTGAGTGTAATAGATTTGCGTTCTTTTTCGCCGCCATAGTCACGAGGCCAATCGACTTGCACATCGTAGGTCAAGCCTGATTGTACGCGAACGGGTAGTTCCGCGACAAAGATGCCGTCCCGATTGGTTGTTCCAGCCACATGGCTGCGTACTCCGCGACAGGTAATGCGAACTTGCAACCCGTACATGGCGGGTCCATCAGGATATTCATGGACAATGACGCGCAATTTGGTCGTTGTCATACGTTCTCGGCTATTGCTCCACTGCCGACGAACGGCCGTTGCAAAATTTGAAGCATTGCTGACGGCAGGTTCAATAACTTGTCGTTGAATGCGCTGGCTGGTCGTTGCTACTTGTTCTTCCGTGATACGAATCGGTGGCATCGTCACAGGTGGGGCAGGCGGAGGGACGAGGTCGTCTTCCGTAATCGTTAGAGGTGACCCGACAGGAACGGCCGTTGCACCCACATTAGGAGCTTGTTCAACGGGTTCCGATTCGATTTGTAACGTTTCATTTGAAACTTCTGGGTAGTCCACTGGAATGGGTGGACGATAGTGTGGCGGAACTGGGGCAGCAATTTGCTGTTCAGTCATTGTTTCAAGAGTCGGTACGGATGCACCAACCGGAGCGCCTGCATAAGCCAGCTTTTTAGCCAATTTATCTCGCTCCGTTGCTGAACGTTGGATTTGTTGCCGCATCCAGTAACCAGCTCGTTTGATAATTTGTCCCGCTGGACTAAATTCGGCTGGAGGTGAAGCTGGGTCTAACTGTGCAAGCGGATAGCCTCTTTGGAAGGCGTATGCTGCGATGGCAAGTGCTAAGTAGGTTTGTTGCGTAGGATCAACCGCAGGGTCACCGCTGCCGCTTGTTGCAGCAAGCGCAACCACTTCTTCATTGTCAGCCAGCTCGGTTTCATTAAGTAGTGTGTGTAATGCTACCCGAACGGCCGTTTCGCTTTCCATGCGTTGGAAGAAATCTTTAAGCGTTGGGTCATCGATCACATTGGTGGCGCGAAGCAGTGCTTTTGCCCGCGATTCTGTGAAGGCGGGGGCGTCTTCTTGCTCATTGTGATCTGCTAGGAGCCATTGCGTAAGCCGATGAACGAATAGCGCCAGATGGGTATCCGGTAAATGTGTTGTCAAAAGCGTTAAAGCTTGATCTGGCATTTTTGTCTCCTAAATGAGTATCACGTATCAGATTTTAGGTGACACGTGTTTGTTTTGTTGTGGGTCTTTACGAGAGAAACGGCCGTTTTGTTGCAAAGAAAGGTTGAACTCATAAACGTCCAATCTTTACAACGCGCTGTTACGCAAATTGAGCAGCCATTTCATTGGATGTAACTTCCAAAAATTCTCGATAATTAGACTTTGTTAACAAGACAATTTAGTTTCATCATTAAAACAAATCGTTAATCAGCAGTATCAATAAAATAAACGGTGAAAAATCAAAAAAAAAGACGCGCTTTGATAATTTAGCAACTTTCTAAAAATAGGGATGAACGGGAAGAAATCAAATGGGCAAATGATTCGGTATCTGAGAAAATAGCGTAACTTATGGCAAATGAAACAGATATCTACTTCAAAAAACTGATTCCTTTCAAGCATTATCGCAAAGAGATGCAATTTCGTGTTTCTCAAGAGCTATTTAGTAGCCATCAAGTCGATTTAGGTAGCCGCCTGTTGTTGAGAACCCTTGGTGATTCAAATCCAGAGAAAGTGCGGAAGATTTTAGATTTGGGCTGTGGATATGGCCCTATAGGCTTGACACTCAAGAAGATGGACTTTATGCGGACAGTTCATTTGGTGGATCGAGATGCCCTAGCTGTTGAATACACGCGCCAAAACGCAAAGCTTAATAAGCTTTCAAACGCCGTTGTGTATGGCAGTTTAGGATACGATTCTGTTTCCGACCGTGATTTTGACCTCATCGTGTCAAATATCCCTGGCAAAGCGGGGGATCGCGCCATTCAATATATGTTGGGTGAAGCATATTACTATCTCAAACCGGACGGGTTTGTCGCAGTCGTGGTCGTTAATCCCCTTGCAGAGATGGTTGAAGAATATCTCAACACAATCAATGCCGTGATTTTGTTAAAAGAAGAAGGAAGTGAGCATGTCGTGTTTCATTACCACTTTCCACAAGGGCAACATGTTAAGCAGACGACCCAACAAACTTCACTTGAGCGAGGGATTTACGATCGAGACAAGGTGTCGGTTTCTGTTGGCAAACGAAAAGTGCAGATAACCACCGCAAAAGGGTTGCCTGAATATGACACGCCCAGTTTTGATACACAGCTTTTGATGAAAGCGATAAGTAAATTGAACGTGACCCGAGGGAGCGATGCACTGGTTTTGAATCCTGGACAGGGGCACGTGCCATTAGCCGTTTTACGACGTCAAGCGCCAGGAAAGTTGGTGCTTGCCAGTCGGGATTTATTGTCCTTAGCGTATGCTGAACGCAATTTGGTTTCGAATGGTTTTCCCCCTGAATACCTCGTGACGCATCATGATATTGGATTGGTCTTTGAAGAAAAACGGCCGTTTTCCCTGATTACCATGACCATTCCCAAAAGCGAAGGTCAGTTTGTCTCTGCATGGTTACTGCGACAAGCGAGTTCTCTTCTTGTGAGTGGTGGGGTATTGATGGCAGCTGGCAGCTCAACGGCCGTTACGCGACTTGAAACCATCGTGCGGGATGAAAAGTTGCTCACCGTCCAATCTCGCAAAAAGAACAAAGGCCGCAGCATCCTTATTTTGGGTAGAAAATAGCGTTTAATTTCCCAAGAATGGTAAATATCTACAATATTGATTGAGTAGTAATTGGGGTTGGTTAATTTTGACATCCTCAATAATCGTATTTGGAAGACTTGAACCAGGGGGATCAATGATAAAGTTGTAAGTTCCCGCTTGTAATCCAATATTAAATGCTCCGCTAGAATCCGCGAATGTGCCAAAATCTTTTGTAATGTCCCCTACAGGAACTGAATCATTTATTGGTATTGCCAGAATAAATGAATTTGGATGACAACCAGCTATTCCACGAACTTGATGCCCTGAGGGTAATTGAATCATTAAAGGTAATTGACTTAACTCAGAAATATTTTTGATGATTACTGAACCTGTATTTATCTGGTTATCAACAATTAAAGAAAGGTCATGATTTCCAGGAGGTAACGACGCGAAGAAGTTCCCATCCTGATCAGATTCTTCAGTGCCATACCCTTCCCCTGTTGAAGTATTTTGAAAAAAGAACCTAATACCTTCAGCTGGGCTACCATTAGGCAAGGTTACATTTCCTTGGATACCAAACCCTTCGGGTAAGATGATATCAGTAGGAGTAATGAAATCTGTCGGGAGTGGACTGTTCCATTCAGTTCGTACAGGTGCTAGGTTGAGCCCTTGTGGTGGAGTGAATACTGCCTCATATGAACCTGAGATAGGCAAAGTTACGCTGTATTCACCGTTCACATCACTATTTTGAATATTTGTTATGACCTGATTTGTATCTTGATTAATGACAAAGATATTTACATTTGGAACTGGAATTTGTGAGCCGTTATCGTTTTCAAGAACAGTCCCAGTAATTATTGTTGCAACTCCATTTGAAGTGTTAGATTGCTTTGCAATTGAAAATAATAAGCTTCTACTTAACCCCAAACATAAAAGCGTAGCTAATAAAATTAAAGATAATTTTAAAAATTTTTGTGGTGGATATGTACTCATTTTCTCCTCCAAAAATGATGACCTGTCCTTGAGAGATAAAAAAACTATAACATCTTTAAGAGTATCTTTGAAATTTTACTACTTTAAATTAGCCCCTTTGACCTAAATGTTCATAGAAACACTCTATAAAGTTATAGGTATTGCCGACTTTGCTTGTGTTGAAGATACGGCCGTGTTAGGGTCAGTTTGTATTTCCAAGCACTGTGTTGAGTGCTTGTGAGAGCTGTTTCTATATTCAAAATACAATCCTCCTGCACTTCTATTTTGTAAGGAAGTCAGGAGGTTTTCTTTTGCGAACTGAAGCAATGGAGGTTTTATGGACATTGCATGGCATGAACTCGATAACATTCAAAAAAGAGGGCTAATGACTGCCTTAGCCCTTTGGTTTTTAATGCAGGCTGGCTTCTTTTTACTCATTCCCCTGCTATCCATTCACTATGTAGATGAATTAGGTTGGGCGGCAGCCTTTATTGGACTTGTTCTGGCGGTTCGACAGTTTACCCAACAGGGGCTGACGGTGTTTGGTGGGGCTTTGGCCGATCGATTTGGTGCTAAAGGGTTGATTATTGCTGGGATGGTTATTCGCACAGCCAGCTTTGTGATGATGGGTTTTGCCACTACAAAACCACTGTTGATGGCGGCAGGTATTTTGGCAGCCTTGGGTGGGTCACTCTTTGATTCACCGTCTCGAGCTGTGGTCGCGGCATTAGCGCCTGAAAAGATGCTACCTGCTATTTATGCTCGCGTTGGCATTTTGCAAAATGCGGCACGCACTATTGGACCCATGCTTGGGGCTTTGTTGATCACGGTGAACTTTCAAATTGTGGGTTTAGCAGCGGCTGGCTTCTTTTTTATCGGCGTTTTGGTAACGGCCGTGTTCCTTCCCAATGTTTCTGTTTCTATTGGCAAAACGAGTGTGAGTAAAGGGCTTAATATCGCTTTTCATGACCGAACATTCATTACGTATCTCGTTATGATGATGGGCTTTTGGTTTATGTGGGTGCAAGTCTCGATTGCGCTTCCGTTGCAAGCCAAGGCGCTTACCAATTCCAATAGTAGTGTCGGTGTTTTATTGACGGTCAATGCGATTGCGGCATTGCTTTTGCAAATCCCAGCACTCAAGTTCGCTCAAAAATATCTCAAACCGCTCCCAATGTTGATTACCGGTATCTTGATTATGGCGATTGGCTTAGGTAGTGTGGCTTTGGTCACCTCAATATGGCATCTCTATGCTGCCATTACGTTCTTTGCACTGGGGACAGTTTTAGTCATGCCTAATGCCCAAACGGTGGTTGCCACGATGGCTGACCCGCGGGCGCGCGGTGCCTACATGGGTGTGAGTTCGCTTTCGCTTGCGTTTGGTGGGGGGATTGGACAGGTTTTGGGTGGCACGATGGTGGATGTGGCGGCGAATATGAATGTGCCTGCATTGCCTTGGGTTGTTTCTGCAGTTATTGGGACTTCTGCAGCGATCGGTCTATCGTACTTTTATTCCCGAAACGCAACGGCCGTTAATACACCAAAGAGCCTTTCATTTAGCGGGGATTAGGGAGAACCATTGGCGAAAAATTGCATGGCGAGGGTTGCGAGACGATTCATTGAGCAATAGCTTATTTAAGCAACCCATTACCCATTGTTGCCGTCATAAATTTCGCAGTTTCTTCAACATTTTTTACACGTAACTGACCATTAATCAGTAATGTGGCCAATCCATGAGTCATGCTCCACAGCATATTGCCAATTTCTTGGGCGGGTGCATCAATCACAAATCCTTTTTCCTGACCTTCTTTGATCATGTCGATAAGCTCTTGCCGAGCATTTAAAGCGGCTTCACGAAAAGCCGGCGTGCTGCGTGACTGTACAGAGCTGTTTTCAACCATCAACCGATAATGGGTTGCATTTTCAACTGCAAACAAGACATACGCCTCACCCATCTTTGAAAGACGCTCAAAGGGGTCTAATGTTTGATCTTGCCGCACATTAGCCATGGTTGTTGTCAGACGTTCATATCCTTCAATGGCAACGGCCGTTAATAGTGCCCCTTTATCTTCAAAGTGACGATAAGGTGCCGTCCGTGACACCCCAATCCGCTTGGCTAATGCTCGAATTGTGACGCTATCGACACCACTCTCAGATATCATCTCAGTTGCAGTTGTGAGCAATGCGGACCGTAAATCCCCGTGGTGATATGTTTTGCCTTCCATAAGAACGGATTGTATGAGTTATTAATCTTCCGTCAATGAAAAACCGCAAAATGTTGACGGCGTCTACATTTGTGATTATAATGTGGACATAGTCAACATGGAGATTGATATGACAACAAATACCATTCGTACAAATCATCTAAA
>JANQSK010000224.1 GCA_028284105.1 Anaerolineae bacterium | reverse complement strand
AATGGCAGCGCACATCGTCCGAGCTGCGATGAAGGGGTCAACATCACGAATGCGACCCTCTTCGACTAAGGTTGAAATATGGTTTTCAGCTTCTTGGATGATGCGGTGAATAGCACCTTCCACGTAATATTGGTGAACATCAGTGTTGTGGCGTGCTTCATGGAGAAATACCATGAATAAGCGTCGTTCTTGGCCCACTCGGAAACGCTTGGCCATGAGCTGGGCTAAGATTTCTTCGAGCGTGTTCCCTTCAACCGTGGCTAAATCAGAGGCCACTTCATCTGCATATGCTTTTGCAATTGCGATAAGAAGATCTTGTTTGCTTCCAAAGTAGTTGTAAAGCGTGCCCTCAGAGACATCTGCTGCTTCTGCAATTTGTTTGGTTGTAGCTGATTCATAGCCGACTTTGCTAAAAACGTGTGCGGCAGCATCTAAAATCTGCTGTGTTCGAGCAGCAATTCGTCGTTCGCGGCGGGTGGTGAGTGGTAGTTGAGTCATAGGAATTGAGTATACACTCAAAAAATGAGTGCTCACTTAATTTTTTGCGAAAAAATTTTTACCTATCAAATAATCGCTTTGATTTAGCCGCTAATGGGCTGTCCAAAAATAATCGATGTTTCCAGTTTTTTGATACCGTCTTTAGAAACGGCCGTTTCCATTTCTGCGACAGTTTTACCGCTTTCAGGGTGTACCCACTCAGGAGAAATTTCTTTAAGTGGAACGAGGACAAATGCACGTTCAGGAATATGCTTATGTGGAATATTTAAGCGTTCCTTATGCATAACGAGATCATCATAGAAAAGAATGTCAATATCAATGAGTCGTGGTCCCCACCGTACATTGGGTCTGCGACCAAGAGCTACTTCTGAATACTTAATTTCTTTGAGCAATGTTTCAGGCTCAAGTTTTGTCTTTCCAATTAAACAAAGATTGTGGTAGTCAGGCTGGTTGGTGATGCCCCAAGGTGGCGTAATGTAGGTGGCGGATACGGCCGTAATTTCAATATACGATGCTAGTTCATCAACCGCACGCTGTAGGTTTTCAATGCAGTTGCCGATGTTTGTGCCTAAGCCTAATATAATGGTGTGCATCGTTTTCTCGTTCAAAATAATCAATAAATCTAAGCATCATTTGTGCAGATGCGCCAAATTTATAACACAGTGCGTCATAACTGTCAATGGGGTAATTTTACTGGGAGATTCGATTTTGGAGGGCTGTTTGGAAGAATAGCCTTTCGCCTGGAGAGAGGTCGAGTTTTGAAACGGCCGTTATGGGATAAAACTCTGCAGAAGCCACATAGCGATCAAACTGTTTGCCTTCCAAACTGAACAAAGTGGCCTCTGCTGTATAGATGAGCTGCAAGAAGTTGGGGTAGGGATATTTATAACCAGGAGGCATCGGTGTTTGATGGTGAAAGCGACGTGTGCCAATCACTCTGAGAGGTCCCATATGCCAACCAACCTCTTCTAAAATTTCGCGGCGCCCCGTTTCTTCAAGCGTTTCATTGGGTTCACAACGCCCACCAGGCATCACATGATGATCCCCATTGGGATTTTGAATCACCATAATTTGGTCGTCTTTAAACAAAATGCAACGAACTGAAGAGATAAATTCGACTGGTGGAATAACCGTTGTGATGTAATTAGAGATTTCAAGTTTCATGTTCCCCCAATACGCGATTTCTGGCATATAAGGGGTGTGAGTCATGAAAAAATTTTCTAAGTTGGTCATTGTTTGCTAAATGATGATGAATAAAT
>JANQSK010000222.1 GCA_028284105.1 Anaerolineae bacterium | reverse complement strand
AACGAGAGACACAAAAGAACACATGCCCTTGATTTGAAACGAGATAAGCTCGACTGTCATCAATTGTCCCGCTGCTCATTTTGCATAGCTCGACATACCAATCTAAATTGGGATCAAGCACTGTTAGATAGGGGGCTATTTCTTCAATAAGTTGAGGTACTGTTTGCATGGGGTTTCCTTCTTAGATGCCCCGCCAAGCCTTAATGCTAGCGGGGCATTTTTGTTTGATTTTCTAAAATTCGTTATTGCTGGGTTTCTTCCGACGGTGGCACATCATCACAGCTAACCGAGCAAACGACTGACCGACTAACGAGAATGACATCGCCACTGCCTTGCGGATGTTTCTGCTTCAATTCCCAAAGTCGGGCGATGGCTAAATACTCCTCGTCGCGGGTTTCCTCGTATTCCACAACTGCATCCAAATCGTAAAAAGTAATTTCCCAATAGCCACTCATGATTGCGCCCCCTCAAAATAACGCTGGTACTCTGTCCAACCGTTTCCCTGTATTACGTGCCAGCCATTGACAAACTGATGCCCAATTTTTTTACGATACTCTTGTCGCTTGTTGGCAGTTTCCATCGACTCATACCCGACGGGATAAATATCATTGCGAAATGGCTTTTTTGTTTCATTATTGACTAAAATGGTTTGGCTTAAAATCGTCATGCTGTCCTCTTTTCGTGGGCGCCCTGTAGCTCACTGCCCAGCGGCGCGTTTTTGGCCGAATACGAGGGGAGAAAAAGAAGGAGGAGAAAGACTTAGGGCAAGGGCGCGGAGGGAAACGAAGCGCACGGCTCGACCCTTGCCCTATGGATTAGCGCAGCAGCTCACTCTTAAAATGAATTCCCCTTCGGCCAAAAATGCGCTGGGAGTCAAGCGGCATGGTTGCGTCAGTGTGCAACGCTTTTTCATTTATGCTGAACGTGGCCTTGCCAAAAAACGAGTCGCTGTTTGGCTTTATCAAGATAGGCTTCATGTCGAATACCAGCATACTGTGCTAGCTCGTTATCAGTATCGTCTTGACCGAAAATCCAAGAAGATCACTGACATCAAAAAGCCATCCATTTACAAAACGCTCTTTGCCTCCCCTCAGGTTGAATTGTTTGAATTGGATGATGACCAATGGCACAAAATTCTGAAGCGACCTGAATATGCTAAGCGACGGCGACGAAACAAAGACAGTGCCAAGCAGTTAGCTTTGGCTTTTCATTACATGCTGTTGCTCATTTTGCTGGGTATTCTTGGGTCAAAATAGCATGGTCCATATGTGGGACATCTCATGTAGCCAAGTATCAATGCCCCCGCTACTCCATGAAGCATTTTTTGACCAAGCCAGTGAATGGTGGGGTATATATGGCAGCCCGATTGACAATCCTCGAGAATTTTCAATGAAGTGGGCTGTACAAGAGGCTCTCTATGAAGTCATAGGCTATAGCAGATTCGGGTTTGAAAACTTAGAAGATGCGCATAGAGTCAACTCTGATTCATTTCCCTATTTGCATGATAAGGCTCCGGCCGGATTTGCTTTTATCGCTTATGCTGGCACCTTTAGTCAAGGGCAATACACTTTTGACCCTGATCAAAGTCGTGAATTCTGGGAATGGTGGCTTACTGAAGCGATTCCAGCTGCATGGGCGCAAGGTCAATATTCTAATTAACTCTTTTCCTTAGCGGACATTTACGCACGAATATGGTTAATACCTATGATATGGCGATTCCCTGCCTCACATTAGTAGAGTTTAGCGATATTTTCCATAGTTGCTTGGGTGGGCGCTCAGTGAGTTGATGTTGTTAGTGAATCGGGGCTTGCTTATTGAGTCGAGCTCTATCTTCTACACAGAAAGTATTTTAGGAAGCATAAAATGCGACATTATCATTAAAATCAACTGACTATTCATTCTTATTATTAAGATAATATCAGGTTTACCAAATCCGCTTTAATCTGGAATCACTCTACGATAATTTAATCCACTTCTGTTTTTTCGTATAGTACAGAGATTTGTTGATACTGAATTCTATGGTCGTCTGTTCTGTATGGGGAGGGTAAACGGCCGTTTAATATTAGCTCAGTTGCCATCAAACCCAACTCATCGGCCGATTTTGCACATTGTCCATGATCCGCCAGTAGGGCAAATATGGGCACCTCATCAAATTGGTCGATGTATTGCTTGCCCGTTGAGGAAATGGTTAGGGCACACGACCGACTGTGCAAACTTGCGAAAGTAGTCGTGGGTAATAATTGATGCAAAGTCTCAGTTAACCACTCAATCCGTTCTGGGTCACCCTCATTTTGAAACCAATGTTGGAGGGATTCTCTATCACTTGCAATTCTATCTCCTTTTGAATGCCCGATTTTGACATAGTATTTTCCGTCTGGATATTGAATAGGGGGCATGAAATAGATAAATCGCTGAGGATCATCCCCAAGTCGATAGCTGAGTGAGGGCATGCCTGTTAGCTTTGGAATCTCCTCAGCTGATATTTCACCCAAAATTGTAGTATGAGGCTCTACCTCAAAAGCAATTTTACGTGGAATAATCCCGCCAACGTTTGCATAGATCCCTGTTGCCAATAACACTTTATGACCGGTTATCCAGCCTTGAGCTGTCCGAACGTTCACCATTTGGCCATTCGGTTGAACCTCTAACACGGTCTCATCAAGTACGGTGCCACCATGTAATTTAAGCGCCTTATTTTGAGCGGATATATGCTCACGTGGATTAAGATAACCACCATCAGTTGGCTGATAAAGGGAGTCTACATCAGATGGGAAATGGAAGTAGGGAAAGCGTTCAGCCAACTCAGACGGGTTGAATCTCTCAACTTGTGGATAGAAAACCTTTGCACAAGCTTCCATATTGGCTAAATACTCTGGATTGTTGGAAACAACGAGATAACCAACTTCATGGTAAAAGTTAATGCCTGTTTGCTTTTCAAGCGGCCTAAAACGAGTAATCGATGCTTTTGCAATATGGGCGAAGTGCGGGATTGGGTCGAGAATTCTAACAATTCGTCCCGAATCATAATGACTTCCAAATACTCCTGTATGGGTTTGATGATTAAGCGGCTCACTAGGGCCTATCAAAGCAACATTTACGCCATGTGTTGCCAAATGGCGGGCAGCGGCCGACCCAATCAAGCCGCGACCGATAACGATGACATCATAGTTAATCATTCGTTGTATCAATCTCCAATTGAGCAAATAGATGTGCTAACTTCATAGTTCAATTTTAGTAATAGGGTCTTTGCTTTTTTTCTTCTCCCGGCGCATAGCACCAGGCGATTGGCCCATAGCACGCTTAAAAGCACGGCTAAACGCAGCCTCAGATTGGTAGCCTAGCTGTTCACCGATTTCAGCAATGGGATCATCCCGATCTTGTAACCAAGTCAGCGCCACATTCATCCGCCACTTTGTGACATACTGCATTGGCGTTTCTCCAACAAGCTCCTTAAAACGGACCGCAAACGCGGAACGAGACATTGCCACCTCTTCCGCCAGCAACGCAACTGTCCACGGCCGTTCTGGCTCCCGTTGAATTTGTAAGATTGCTTGACCAATCTGCTCATCTTGCAATGCGCCTAACCAACCCGTTTGAGCTTGGGGATCAGAGGCCATCCAAGATCGTATCGCTTGGATTACCAGGATATCAGCTAGCCGAGTAATGATCGTCTCTCTCCCTGGCTTTAACACCTCAGCTTCTAACGCGATTAAACGGAGGAGGCTTTGTATCCACTCAAACTGGGGAGATTGCCACGCTTCGATAATAATAGATTTGGGCAAGAGGTGGATGAGCTGATGGGCAACCGGATGCTCAAAACGAACGGTAACACAGATCATGCGAATCAGTTCTCCGCCACCATCCTGCTGAAGAATCTCATATCGCTCGTTTATCATTCTTCGCGGCATGTCAAAGAGATCAACAGCTGAAACCCCCGGAGTGCTTACTAATTGATGCCCATCTCCATGCGGGATCAAGACAGAATCGCCCGACCGTAAGTGGGTTGGATCCTCCCCCTCAATCTCCAACCAGCATTGTCCAGAAAGCACAATGTGGAACATCAGGTAGTTTGGGATTGGAGGCAAACCTAAACCCCAAGGTGCACGAAACTCAGATTTCGTGTAAAGCACGCTAT
>JANQSK010000179.1 GCA_028284105.1 Anaerolineae bacterium | reverse complement strand
CGAAGCATTCCCATACTTTACGGCCAAATGGATCACCGTCGGCTTAACCCCTGTTTACGCACTCCGCATTTCATATGCCGGTGAGCTTGGCTGGGAACTCCACTTCCCGATGGATATGGCGCTCCCCGTTTGGGACACCATTTGGGAAGCAGGTCGGGAGTTTGAAATGCCAGTGGCCGGTATGGGAGCGTTTGATTCGCTTCGACTTGAAAAAGGGTATCGACTTTGGGGTGGTGATGTTTACACGGAATACAATCCGTACGAATCGGGTTTAGGTTGGACAGTTCGACTCAAGAAAACGGCCGATTTTATTGGCAAAGAGGCGTGTTTGGAACTGAAGAAAAAACCACTCAAGAAAAAACTGGTTTGCATGACGTTTGACAATGGCGGCATGTCCCTCGGCTATGAAGCGATTTTTGCCAATGGAGACTGCATTGGCTATGTGACCACATCGAACTATGGTTACTCGCTCGGCAAATTCATCATGTATGGCTATTTGCCAATCAACCACGCTCAAGTAGGAACGGCCGTTGAGATTGAATACTTTGGTGAAAAGTTCCTAGCAACAGTTGTTGATGAGCCGCTCTATGATCCGAAGATGGAGCGACTGCGATCGTAGCAATCATTTGATTTAATCACTCGTATTAAGCCAAAACTCATGTCTTTGAGAACTGTCAATAAAGACATTGGCTGAATCAAAAGTTGAGAAATTGTTCACATCAACTGTGATTGGGCAATAATTATCAGCAAAAATATAGTTGTCAAATCGGGCATCTACATTTCTATCTATTGAGCCAACTGATATTCCTACGCGACCAGGATTAGGAAGGTTCATATCGGTCACCTCTGTTCCGTTAATAAAAAATCGAATGGGTGCAAGACCTGGCCCATTCTTCGTCATTCTCAATTCATTGACTTTGGATCCATTATTAATAAGCTCCTGTAAATACTGATTTTTAACGAGACTCCAACCCGTTTGCTGGTCAAAGTGCAAAATTTGCCACGATTGAAAACGAGGCGAAATTTCAAAAGCATAAAAACTGCTCCAATCGTGACTAATACCAAATAATAGCCCCCAATAACCATGATTATCATTCGCTAAACGCCCTTCAATAGACATTGTTTCCATATTATCTAAGACGTGATTGCGCGTTACCCCTGTCCATCTATTAGCTTCAATGAGTTTGATTCGATATTCGCCATTGAGATATTCATAAAGGGTTGAGCTGGTTTGGCCTGTCACCCAGCCGCTTGTTGGGTCGCTAAAGTCATCGTAATACGGCCGTATGCAATAATCTTTAGTGATGACAGGAATTGCAGCACTAAAAGTTGTGGGTTTGAAGATTCGTGCCTCGTCTCTATATAGAAGCGCAATTTTATCATTGTGCAAAACCAAACCATTCTCAAATACACTAAGTTCACTATCAAGATGCCATCCAAGAAGCGTGCCAGAATTGACATCATACTCTTGTATTCCACCACTTGAACTATTGCTTTTAACATTGTGAAAACCAATCAACCTTTGACCATCAAAAGAATATTCAACGTATGTAAATTCTTCAGCAGTGTAAGTCTTTGTCTGAGCAAAGGTTGTTGGATTGTATTGGAAAATTTCCCCAGGTTTACTGAGTATGGCTAACGAGGAATGATCCGGAGCAACGGATAAATGATTCGAATAATAATTCAAAGGAATTGATTGTATTTCTTGAGGAGTATTATTCGTGATATCAAATTTGAATAATCGAGTAAAGCTATCGTCATCAGGAGACAACAAATAAAGCGTTGAATCAACAATTGTAAATTGCTGTCCATTATCATATGAGACGGATACAGGGATTGAACCCACAAAACTGTCTGTGTTTAAATCGAACACTTCAATTTGTTCAATGTTTCCAGCAGACGTTAAAAAGTAAAGTCGATTATGAGGTCCTTCAAGAAAATCAATGACATCCTTTTCAGAATCTAATTGAGAACTTGTTGAGTCATACGTGGTTGTATTAATGATTGACAACTGCTTTGTTAAAACACCATTTTCATACTTTACATAGTAAACATACAGGGATGCCCCATCTGAGGATATTGTGATTGCAACAGGATTAAAATCGTTTTCAATTTCATGTTCAATTACCCCAGACTCAGTATTGATAACAATAATTTTGGGGGTACTGATCAGGTAAAGTCGTTCATTATTACTGTCTGCTATACTTCGAGAAGGGCTAAACCAGAAAGACCCTCCTGTCATTCCCAGACCCTTTTGGAGGATATAAGTGTTGTACCCAATTGTTGAATTTCCTGCAGATGATGTTTTTGAGAAATGGGCTGTTAGCTGAGTTGTTGCTAAACCAACTATGATCACCATTATTATAGGTATAATCCATAACAAGAAACTTGTATTGACGGTTTTATTTGGTTGCTTATTCATTTTTGCTATTCCCCTTCAAAATGATAGGACTGAGTTTGAAAGATATCGCAGAATCCTTACTGCGATACTGACAGATGAAAGATGAATTTGAGGTACGCTATGGAAGATTTGGGCTTTGATTATCAAATTGCTAAAAACGGCAATGTCCGGATATATCACTTTCAACGGTTAGCTACCACGCTTCGTGCTAAAAAATCAGCAGAGTTTGTAAAGAAAGTTGAAAAGCTCAGTTTTGAGCAACAACAGCAATTGATGGCGCGTCTGACTGGCAACTATAAACGTGGTAATGAGCGCCAAGCAAAGCAACATCCCAAAAATAGATAGGAAGAAAAGAAAGAAGGCTGTTATGACTAAAATCCGACGCGCTGATCCAAACGTCGATTATGAAAAGGTTGCACAATTGCTCAATAAAGTGTGGAACATCACTGTTACGGCCGATTGGTTAAAAAATGGGGATGAACGGATGGCACGCTCGCCTGTGAGTCGACGCTCGGTGCTTGAAAATGAGACTGGCCAAATTGTTGCCTACAGTATGGTGTTGCAAACAGAAGGTGATGTCGAGGATGACAGCTTTTTTATTGATGTGATTGTTGATCCTGCTTATCGACAGCAAGGGTATGGTGGCCAACTTTATGATGAAGCATTCTCTTTTACAAAAGAAAACGGTGTTCGGGAAATATTAGTTGAATGCTATGACAATTGTGAGCCCTGCCAAAGGTTTATTAAAAATCGGGGCTTTTCACTCGAAAAGCATATGTTTGAGTCTGTGTTAGAGCTTGAGAG
>JANQSK010000161.1 GCA_028284105.1 Anaerolineae bacterium | reverse complement strand
ATCCAATTTAGGCTCTTTCTTTGCGCCAGCCATATCACCCGATGGCTCATTGATTGCGTTCACTCTGGCCGCAAATGATGCCCAAAACATCTGGATCATGAATCGGGATGGTACGAATCCTCGCCAGCTGACTCAATTCGACGGCAACAGCGTCGATCCCGTTTGGTCGCCTGATGGCACTCAAATTGCTTTTGCGACCGATAAAGATCAAGTGGATGAGGGAATGACCCATTACATCATTAATCTCGATGGGACTGGACTACGAGTAGTTGAAGCAGATGTGGCGCTAAAAGGGGGCCGAAGCGATTGGTCACCAGATGGGCAATGGCTTGTCTTTTATGCTGGGCCTCGGGATGATCGCGATATTTATATAACGGCCGTAAACGCCCCAGACGTTTATCGCCTCACAGACGGAGGGCGAAATTTAGCACCCTCTTTCTCAACCCAAGGGGATTGGATTACCTTCACCTCATACCGAGATGGCGACGCTGAAATTTACATCATGCGTCTTGATGGCTCCGGCGTTCAGCAGCTTACATTTAACAACTATCCTGACTATCAACCGCGCTGGGGAGATAAAAACTAGCGATTCTTTACTACTTTTTGCGGGTTGCCTGTTCCATTTCTAAACCAGTTGCATAATCAAGTTGGCGTGGCTCAAAGGGTTCCCCTTCACGTTGGCGCGTCATGCTCGTGTATTCCCAATCAGCGGGTGGTGCATCAGTCCGCCACGGCCGTTTTTGCCAATAGTAACCTCGAAACGGATCGCGCGTCTCATTCATCCAATTCAACAGTTTATCGTGTAACTGATTTCGAGTCTCAACATAGGCATCATCCTGAATTAAATTGGTCATTTCCTCAGGATCATGCTCTAAATCATACAGTTCATCCGAAGTCAACAAATTAATCACCAACTTATATCGGGCGTCACGAATACAGCGAATAGGTTGAAAGCCCCCAAACCCATCATGATCAATTTCATAGCGACCAAACTCCATAAAGACCGCATCATTCACCGCAACATCTGGATTTTTGAACGTAGGCAGCATGGAACGGCCGTCTAGCCATTTCGGCACCTCCAGTTGATAAGCATCCATCATTGTTGGCACTAGATCAATGTGCGAGATAGGTTGCTCATTTACTAAGTTGGGAGGTGTTTGATCTGGCCAGCGAATAATCATTGGAATATTGGTAATCTCTTCGTACATCGCTGGCCCTTTCCCAGACCCCATCAAGCTGTGGGACCCTAACATATCACCATGATCCGAGGTATAGATCACCAGCGCGTCAGAAGCATATCGATCGATTGCTCGAACCACACGACCTATTTCACTGTCAATAAAGCTGTTACAGCCCAAAAAATCAGGCAATCGCAATTCGAAATCAGATTTATCCTCCTTATAAAATCCTTTTGACCACACACGATGATGGGCTGGTTTGTCGCTTAAATCATCATGAAGGTTTGCCTTGTTGGGAAACACATAATCAGCAAACATCGTATTATAAGGAGGCGGGCACAAAAAGGGATGATGCGGCTCATCGTATGATACGACCAACAAAAAAGGGTCATCACCGTGTTGTGACAAAAAATCAATGGCTCGATTACTACATCGATGCCCATAGGTAAAATCGGCCGTGATGGGCGCATCATTCGTACGAGCCTGGCGCGACTGCAGACGTTCCTCGGGTGAAAGCTCTTCCAAATAGTTTCGCATGTCATACCAATAGTTGGCATCCCATCCAACAGGACATTGACCTGTCCCAAAATAATCACTACCATCCAAATGCCATTTGCCAATATAGGCGGTGTGAATTCCCGCTAGCGTCAAGCGTTGCCCAATCGTTTTGACCTGATCCCCCAACGCCATGCTGTTGCCCCATGACCCATTACTGTGTGGAAATAATCCGGTGAACATCGCTGCTCGGGCTGGGCCGCACACGGGCGTGCAGGTGTAAGCCTTTTCAAAGCGCATTCCTTCGGATGCCAATTGATCCAAATGAGGCGTTTGCATTTCAGGATTGCCGTAGCAGCCAACCATATCTTTTCGTTGGGTATCAGTCATAATCAATACAATTTTCATGGGAACTCCTTTGAAGCATTTGAGGTGCGATTAAACTCATTTGTAAGTTTTCCTATTCTCCTGCGACTAATAAGATAAGCAAATGGAAAGCTGTTGTAGAAAATGGATGAAGCAAATTCTTTCTTTTTGCTAATTTCGTTAACGAAAATATTGAAAACAGGAATTTTAGTGAACCAAGAACAATTCGTAACGCTGATCAATTCGCATCAAAGGCTCATTTATAAAGTGTGCCATTTGTATGCAGATTCGCCACAAGATGTAGACGATCTCTATCAGGAGATTGTGCTCAATATTTGGCGAGCGAGATCAACCTTTGAGCAGCGTTCAGCTGTCGGTACCTGGCTTTATCGAATTGCTCTCAACACAGCTATCACCCTGCTACGTAAGTCAAAGCGACGTAGTGAAAACGAGCTCGATTTTGAAATAAACCACCTATCAACCACAACCGAGTTTAATGATCAACTCAACACGCTTTATAGCGCCATTAAACAGCTTAATAAAGTTGAAAGAGCCATTACGCTACTCTATCTTGAATCAAAGAGCTATCGGGAAATTGGTGAAGTGATGGGCATCTCTGAAAACTACGTTGGGGTTCAACTCAATCGTATTAAGCAAAAATTACGTCAGATTACGGAGGCACAATCATGAATTTAGATGATTTCAAATCCAGCTGGGATTCTTTTCCCGACGCATCTGCACATCAACAGGAGACAAATCGAATGAAAACTTTACAAATTATTGAAAATGGGACGACGGATCGACTCCTACAACAAAGCAAGCGATACAAACTGATGAGCCTATGGTTTTTAGCTTTACCAATTATTCTATTTTTTCTTTTCTATTTGATGAGCGATGGATTTACAAACAGCCAAGATTCTCCAGGAGCGCTAATGGTCAATTTAGTTCTGTTGGTTCCCTTCCTCATATTCTTCGGAACACGATATTTCCGAACACAGCAGGTTGCTGACTTAAAGGATATTGCTGTTCGCAACTACTTACCTAAAGTAATTGGCTCCCTCCAAGCAAATCAAAAAGGGGAATTGATTGTTTTAGGAATTGTTGTGGGGCTAAGTTTGATTGGGCTTTTCATCACACTATTATTCAACACGGCCGTTTCTCCTTGGCTACTCAGTATAACAGGGGTGCTCGCAATCGGTTTGACTTATAAAGCGTGGCAGGATTATGAAACGCAAAAGGGTGAATTGAACAGTTATCTTGAACAGCTCAATGAAATGGCTCAATCTGATGAAGCCTAAGCATGTTACAAAGCCACACTAGTGTTCCGTCTAACAAAGATTGCCGGATAGATTTGAGTCACGGAACTTAAGGTTTTGACAAACAGGCGGCATCGATTTGTCTGGCAAAAGAAGTTTGTCAAACAGTAGGGGATATTACTATTTGAATAAAAACGGCCGTTTTGAGTAAACGGCCGTTTTTCATTATCGTTTCTCAACAATCATCGGCAATCCACCGCTTGGTTGATAAACAAAGCCAGGTTCACCTTGAACAACCGCCCCTTCCGGTAGTCGGAAACGATACTGTTGGAGCAAAGTCCCCAATATCAACTGCATCTCCGTCCGAGAAAGAGGTTCACCAATACATTTACGGGGCCCATTTAAAAATGGCAAAAATGCCCATTTGTGTCGATCAGCTTGTCGTTCGGGCGTAAAGCGTTCTGGATCAAATTGGTGTGGATTGTCCCAATACCGTTCATCAAAATGAATACCATGTATATTGATAAATACATTTTCTCCAGCCCGAACCTTATAGTCACCAATCACATCTGCCTCAATGGCGTAACGTGTGGTCAATCGGGCAGCTGGATACATGCGCATCGTTTCATTCATGACCATGTTTAGATAAGGCAGGTTTTCAAGGTCTTCTAAGGTAGGTTTACGGCCGTTGAGCACACGATCGAGCTCTTCATGCACTTTGGCCTCAACCTCAGGATGTTCAGCAAGCAAGTAGAGCAACCACGACAAGGTAACGGCCGTTGTTTCATGCCCTGCAAACACAATGCTCGACATTTCAAATATCAGCTGA
>JANQSK010000124.1 GCA_028284105.1 Anaerolineae bacterium | reverse complement strand
AGGTTCCGAAGCTTATTTCTAAGTAATTTTCAACAAATATTTTGAATACTCAAGGGTAAAATGAAAATTACTTTCAGGAGAACAAAAGCTCAAATAGGTTTTTTATTTCAAGAAACGTTTTGTTCTCCACTAACAAGGGTCATCAACTTAGAAACTTCGGAACACTTAAGTAGCCTATTTTATAATTTACAACTGATAAAAATCTAAAACAGTTAATTGATGGGTAAAAACTCATGAAGGTTCTGCTAAGCAAACATGATATTTCTCTCATGCCTAAGCCAAACGAGTATCATTTAATTCTCGATAGCCTATCTCCTCCAGCATCTTTGACCACGGCCGCTTTAGGGCTGATTTTCGATAAAAATAAATTATTGATGACGAGGCTTGTCAAACGAGGATGGGATATTCCTGGAGGGCATATTGAGCAAGGGGAAACACCTGAAGAAACCGTTCGGCGTGAGATTTATGAAGAAACGGCCGTAAAAGTGAAAAATCTAAATTTATTCGCCTACGAAAAATTTATCCTGCACGGAGAAGAACCGCAAAATTATAAATATCCTTACCCGGTCAGCTATCAACTATTTTATCTTGGGTTTGTGGATGTGGTTGATCCTTTTTCACCTGATAAAGAAGCGTTAGCACGTGACTTTTTCTCACCCAAAGAAACAAAAAATACAGAATGGGGTAATCGAGGGTCAATCTTATACGATGCAGCCCTCTCCCATGTGATGGAGCAATATGAATCAATCACATGATGGCATGGTGTGTGCTGCTCATCCATTAGCGGTCCGAGCAGGATGGGAAATATTAAATGCGGGGGGGAATGCGTTCGATACGGCCGTTGCTGTTGCCGCTGTGCTCAATGTGGTTGAGCCCATGATGTCGGGTATTGGTGGATATGGCACGATACTGACCTATGAGGCAGCTGAAAATAAAATTCAGTTTCTCAATGCCAGTGGGCGGATTCCCAAAAATGTCGATAGTAACGCTTTTCGTGCCCCAACACCTCATTACGAAGCCAATCGTCGTAGTGCTAAAGCGATTTCAACCCCTGTTAACTTACAATCTTGGTCAGAACTTTCTCAAAAAGGGGTGCTTGATTGGTCTCGATTGCTTCAGCCTGCTATCCAACTCGCTGCTGAAGGGTTTCCGACAGATGCGCGTTTGGCATTTTTTATTGCTCAGCAGTTTGATCATTTTGGTGACGAAGCTCAATCGATTTATGGCAAAAATGGTATTCCCATCATTGAAGGTGAGCTGTTAAAACAGTTTGCTTTTGCGAACTCTCTTGCATTAATTGCCTCTGATGGTGTTCAAGCATTTTATGAAGGATCAATTGGGCAAAAGATTTGCAAAATGGTTGATGAGATGGAGGGTTATTTAGCGCAGGATGATTTAGAAACGGCCGTTGCAGAATGGTATGAGCCCATCCAAATCGATTATCGAGGGCATCAGGTTTATACAGCTGCCCCACCAGCCACATCTTTCCCTGGGTTAATTCGACTAGGCCTTCTTGGTCAATTTGATGTAGGCAACTGGGAGCATAATAGTCCTGAGCACCTTCATCACTTTGCTGAAATCACAAAACATGCATTTTGGTGCCGATTAAATTACGCTGGTGACCCTGATATACAATCGCCACCACTTGAGCATCTTTTATCGGATGAATACCTTGCAAAGATTGCTAGCGATATTTCATCTTCCAAAGCATCTGTTTTCACACCTCCAACTGAGTTTGGAGAATCAAGCCAACATACGACCCACTTCGTGGTTGCTGATAAACAGGGCAACTTAGTCTCTTCAACGCAAACGGTTGGGCAAGCGTTTGGTAGCCGGTTGATGGCACCCGGTACAGGGATTTGGCTCAATAACTCGTTGCAATATTGCACCTTTGAGCCGGCTGGCAATCCAATGGATGCTCATGCTGGACGCCATAAGCTGTCTGGTGATATGCCAACGATTATTGCCAAAAACGGCCGTCCTTGGGCAGCTTTAGGTACGCCAGGAGGTCATACAATTGGACAAACCGTTCCCCAATTGGTGAGCAATCTTATTGATTTTGGTCTGAATATGCAGGCAGCGATTGATGCGCCACGAGTTAGTTTTGTTGAGCCTAACTCTCTTCATGTTGAAAATGCTATAGCGGATTCGACTGCTGAGAGACTGAGTCAGCTTGGCCATGAGGTCATTCGACCTGAGGGGGGTATCGGGTTTGCGCATGGGTTGACTGTTCATCAAGACGATGATGAAGAAACGGCCGTTTTTGAAGGCGGATTTGATAATCGTGGGGCTGCATTAGTCGGTTAAGTGTTCTGAATTAGAAATAAGCTTCGGTACCTCGCGGAAATTTATAGCCGTCGTTTTATTCAAAGCAGGGACTTCGTTTCACTTAATCATTTGATTTTGAAGAAAAACAATTTAGTTGTCGATCTTGCATTTTCTCAAACGTCGTATTGATGAGAACACACAAAAATAAGGAGAATAACCATGAAATATTTATTATTGATTTATACAAGCGAAGCTGAAGATGCAAAACGATCCCCTGAACAACAAGAAGCCAATATGGGTGAATACTTTGGGTACACCCAAGCACTTCAAGAATCAGGAAGTATGGTGGGTGGGGAAGCACTTCAACCCATTGCAACAGCCACTTCCGTTCGCGTTCGTGATGGGCAAACCATTACTTCTGATGGACCCTTTGCTGAAACCAAAGAACAGCTAGGTGGCTATTATATGGTTGATGTTGACAATCTAGACGAAGCCATCAAATGGGCTGCCAAAATTCCGGGTGCGAGAGACGGCACAATCGAAGTGCGTCCAATCTGGGAGTTTGAAGGACCGTAGCTAGAGGTTTGGGCTAGGGATTGGAGATTGGCCTTTGGGGTAATTTGGTAATTGAGTAATTTTGTTATTACCGTTTGATTTTTAATAATCCTCTGATCCCCGATCCCCAATCCCTAGCCCCCAATATGGATATTCATTCAACTATTGAACAAACCTTCCGCCAAGAATCTGGGCGTGTCTTGGCTTCTCTCATTAGCTATCTGGGAGAGTTTGACTTGGCGGAAGATGCATTCCAAGATGCCCTGTTAACCGCTTTTGAAAAGTGGCCCTCTGACGGCATTCCTCGTAATCCAGGCGCGTGGATTACGACGATTGCTCGCAATAAAGCGATTGATCGCATTCGCCGTCGCAAAACAAGAAGTGACAAGCAAGCAGATTTGATCACAATGGTAGAAACGGCCGTTGTTGATCCGACGGATGTTGAGATGGGAACCATTCCAGACGAACGGCTCAAATTGATGTTTACCTGTTGCCATCCTGCGTTGGCACCAGAGGCCCAAGTTGCGCTAACGCTACGCACGTTAGGGGGACTGGAAACGACTGAAATTGCCGCTGCCTTTTTTACACCCGTTCCGACGATGGCCCAGCGTTTGGTTCGCGCTAAGAAAAAGATTAAGAATGCGGGTATTCCCTATCGCGTTCCGCCTACAGATTTGCTCCCAGAGCGCTTAAATGCTGTTTTGAAAGTCATTTATCTCATTTTTAATGAAGGGTATGATGCTTCATTTGGTGACGATCTCATTCGTGGGGATTTATGCCAAGAAGCGATTCGTTTGGCACGAGTGCTCAATGAGCTATTGTATTCTGACCCCAATTTAGATGAGTCGCCTGAGGCTTTAGGATTATTGGCGTTAATGCTTTTGCATGATTCTCGACGATCAGCGCGTATCAACTCCGATGGGGAGATGGTGCTTTTAGAAGATCAAGATCGCGCTTTGTGGAATGAAGATCAGATTGCAGAAGGAACGGCCGTTGTTGAAAAAGCGCTTCGGATGAGACAACCTGGCCCCTACCAAATCCAAGCTGCCATTAGTGCTGTTCATGCTGAAGCACCAACCGCTGCAGACACCGATTGGAAACAAATTGTCGGCTTATACTATGAGCTCAAAAAGTATGATGATTCGCCAATTATTAAACTCAATCAAGGTGTAGCACTGGCGATGGTGAAAGGGGCAGTTTACGGTTTAAGTTATTTAGATAATCTGCCTGAGCAAGAGTTTTTGAAAAATTACTATCTCTTCCACGCTGCGAGAGCAGACCTGCTGCGAAGAGCTGGGTTCGCTGAAGATGCTCATGAAGCGTATACCTTGGCGTTGGAACAGTGCCAAAATGTCGTTGAAAAACGCTTCCTTCAGAAACGAATAAGTGAACTCGAAAAAGCAGCCTAATTTATCCCTTTTTTAATCCTACAAAAGTGTAATATCTTGATGTACAATGCCCCATTCACAGAAATGGAGATGGGCATATGATTAAATTAGGTGTTTTAAACGCATGTACCCCAACTGATGAAGAAGAATTCGGAGTAATTGAAAAAGAGTCTTTTGAATCATTCTTTGGGATGACTGCTCATGAATTTGAGTTTGTCGAATATCGAATTACAGAAGGGGAGTTTCCACAGTCCGTTGAAGAATGTGATGCCTATCTCATTACGGGCAGTCCTAAAGGGGCGTATGATGATGATCCATGGATTGCTGAGCTCCAATTATTTATCCAAAAAACGTATGAAACAGATACAAAAATGGTCGGGGTATGCTTTGGCCACCAAGTGTTGGCACATGCGTTAGGTGGCAAGGCGGAAAAGTCTCCGAAAGGCTGGGGGTTGGGCATGCGACAGGTGCAATTTTTAGAACAACGGCCGTTTATGTCCCCGCCTATTGAAAATGGGAACCTCTATTTTTGCCATCAAGATCAAGTCGTTCAACTTCCTCAAGAAGCACAATGCTTAGCTGGTAATGATTTTTGTCCTAATGGCATGTTTGTGATCAATGATAAAGTATTGGGAATCCAAGCTCATCCCGAATTTACTCCTGAAATTAATCAAAAAGCGATTGACTGGTTTGCATCTCAATCTCCTGACCAAAAAGAAACAATCGAGTCGGCTCAAAATGCCAATGGGGAAAATGATAATCGGGTTATCTCAAATTGGATTGTTAACTTTATTCAGCAATGAGTGATCACGGTCTCTATGATGTTGTTGTCATTGGAGGGGGCTTTGCAGGTTTAACGGCCGTTCGTGAACTCAGCGGTCAAGGATTAAAAATTGCTTTACTCGAAGCTCGTGATCGTCTTGGGGGGCGTGCTTGGTTTAAAGAGTGGAACGGTCGACAAATAGAGTATGGGGGTGGCTGGGTATATTGGACACAGCCACATGTTTGGGCAGAAATCACCCGATATCAACTTGGCTTGTTCGAACGCCCAGGCTGGCCTAAATCATCTGACGACCCAATGCGCGTCTTAGTGGGCGATGAAGTCGTAACCAACACACTAAAAGAAAATATGGCACAACTGTTTCCCCTAGTGGACTCATTTGCTGA
>JANQSK010000113.1 GCA_028284105.1 Anaerolineae bacterium | reverse complement strand
CTCTCACCCCCATGGTGGCAGATGAATTGCGCGATGCAGAGCAAACCTTCCCCCTGCGCTGGATAGAAGAAGCCATTCAGCTTGCCGTCACCAACAACGTACGAAAATGGCGCTACGTTCTCAGCATTTTAGAACGCTGGCGACAAGAAGGAAAACAAGATGGAGTCAACCGAAGAGATTCTCAAGCGAAGCTTCGGCAACAAATTCCCGAAGAATACAAAGACATCATCAAACGCTGAGTCAACGCTATCAGACTCAGCCGAAGCCAATGGGCTTGGCAAAGATAATTGCCCTCACTGTGGTGGGCTAGGATACGTCATCCCAGATGTTCCTCCTGCCAATCCACAGTTTGGTAAAGCGGTTACCTGCACCTGCCGACAAGCTGAGCAAGAGATGGATCGGCTCAATAAGTTACAAAATCTAAGTCAACTTGGGGCACTCCAAGCTTGTACATTTGAGGCTTTTCTTCCCGAAGGGCATGGTTTAACGGCCGACAAACAGCGCAACCTGACGATGGCTTATAGAATGGCGATGGATTATGCCAAAGAACCAAAAGGGTGGCTTGTGCTCAAAGGAGGCTATGGGTGTGGCAAGACACATTTAGCTGCTGCTGTTGCGAACTATCGTCTTTCAATGGGCCATCCAGCACTTTTTGTGAGCACACCCGATTTGCTGGATCACCTTCGCTCTTCATTTGGGCCGGGCAGCACCATTAGCTACGATCAGCGCTTTAACGAGGTCCGCAATGCACCCTTATTGATTTTGGACGATTTAGGCACCCAAAGTAATTCGGAATGGGCGCAAGAAAAACTGTATCAAATCTTTAACCATCGTTACAACGCCCGTCTCCCCACGATCATCACCACCAATCAAGAGCTTGAATCGATTGAAATTCGCATTCGCTCGCGTATGGTGGATCCAAGCGTGGTTCAAATTTTACACATTGCAGCACCAGATTTTCGTCGTGCGGGCGTGGCTCAAGATCAATCCGATCTGTCGTCTCTCAATTTGCACGGTGACAAAACGTTTGAAAACTTCAATTTGCGCGAGCAGGAGCTTCCTCGCGGACAGGCAACCAACATCCGGAATGCGTTTGAAACAGCAAGAGCATTTGCGGATGAGCCAGAAGATTGGCTCGTCATCAACAGCATGGGGTACGGCAATGGCAAAACCCATCTTGCTGCGGCCATTGCAAATCACGTAAGCCGACAAGGAGAGTCTGTTCTTTTTGTGGTTGTTCCAGATTTGCTTGACCATCTAAGAGCTGCATTTAATCCAGCCAGCGGTGTACGACTAGACAAGCGGTTTGATGAAGTCAAAATGGCCCCCTTATTGGTCCTAGATGATTTAGGAACCGAAAGTGCAACCGCTTGGGCACGCGAGAAGCTTTATCAGCTGTTTAATTATCGCTACAATGCTCGCCTGCCTACGGTTATTACAACGGCCACTCCAATTGATGAAATCGACCCTCGCTTAGCAACAAGAATGCTTGATGGGAGCAAATGCACTTTCTTCCTTTTGGAAGTACCAAGCTATCGTGGCGGGATAAAGCCGAAAAGAAATCATCGTTAATCATCGTGGTTCGGTGCGCTTAACAAGACGAACTTATTCATAGCATTTTATGATTCCCTCGAATTTTGACAGATACAAAGTTGAATCAAAAATCGCGAGCGGCGGTATGGGAACTGTCTATCTCGCCCATGACCCACGCTTTGGGCGTGATGTCGCACTCAAAGTCCTGTCGCTCAATGGCGTTTTTAGTAATGAAGAAGCCCAAGCGCGATTTTTGCAAGAAGCTCAAACGATTGCCCGTTTAGAGCATGAAGCGATTGTGCCTGTTTATGATTATGGGGAGCATGATGGATATTTGTTTTTTGTCATGCGCTTGATGAAAGGAGGCTCTCTTTCCCATCGATTGGCTCAAGGAACCATTCCCTTTGAGGACGCTAAAAACATTGTGCGTCGGATTAGTTCAGCCTTAGACATGGCGCATCAAAAGGGGATCATTCATCGCGATATAAAGCCAGCCAATATTCTTTTTGACGAGTATGGTAATGCGTATCTCTCAGATTTTGGCATTGCCAAGGTTTTAGAATCTACCCAGAATTTGACTCAAACTGAAGCGATTTTAGGCACATGGCCCTATATGGGACCTGAATGCTTTCAAGGCGGCGTCAAGATTGACCATCGAACGGATATTTATGCGCTAGGCGTTATTTTGTTTGAGATGCTCACGGGCGCACGGCCGTTTAAAGCGGATACGCCCGCAGAGTGGGTTGGCGCTCACCTGTCTACAGCAGTGCCTTATATCCATGAAGTTCATCAGGGATTGCCAAGAGGTTGTGAAGTCGTTATTGAAAAGTCGCTCGCCAAACTGCCTGAATTCCGTTTCAGCTCAGCTGGTGAAATGGCTGACGCGATGGACAATTTACCGCTCACAAGCAGTGGTCCATCAACTGAGAAGATAACTTCAGGAGAAACGGCCGTTTCTCCACCACCGCCAATCATCAAAATCCCTTCTGAATCACCTGCCCCCCCAGATGAAGATACTGTATCGACCCATCAATCATCAATCGCCTTTGAACCAGAACCTGTTCAAGAAGAAGAATCTTTTTATGAAGGGGAATCTTTTCATGAAGAGGAGCCAATACCTGAAGAAACCAAGACTTCTGGTTTCCCAGCCATCCTTTTATGGGGTGGCGGGTTGCTTTTGCTTCTGGTTCTTATCATTGGCGGCATCTTACTTTCTCGAAGAGGCCAAAACGGCACAGTGTCTGAGACATTACCAACAGTCGTGGTTCCTTCTGCCACAGCCATAGGAGCTGCTATCAACCCAACCACTCTTCCAGTACCAACAGTTACAACTTCTGCACCAACGGAAGCACCTCCAATTATTT
This sequence comes from Anaerolineae bacterium, assembly GCA_028284105.1. GTDB lineage: Bacteria > Chloroflexota > Anaerolineae > Promineifilales > Promineifilaceae > QQUD01. Next base: position 251 of record JANQSK010000113.1, on the reverse strand, counting down.
TAGATGGATTACCAACACCCGCTTCTTCACCACCACAAGGTGTGATAGCGTTCACGTGCTTCATCAACGGCTTTGACGACATTTGCACCGTAGACGCCACTGATGGCGCCTATGCTCAATTAACGGCCGTTGAGGCCACCGATTTTTACGCATCTATTTCACCCACGGACGGACAAATTGTGATTTCTTCACGGCGAGGTGGCAGCTTTGCCGTGTATGCCTTTGATCAAAATGGGGAGAACCTCCAGCAA
>JANQSK010000010.1 GCA_028284105.1 Anaerolineae bacterium | reverse complement strand
CGGGTCAGCAGGCGTATAATCAAATTCTGGGTCGGCCAGAATCGTGAGTAGGGCAGCTAATTCTGCATCAGAATAGTTTCCCGCTTCCCAATTGGCCCGGGCTGCAAAAAATGCATCTATTTGATCGTTGATGATGTCTAAATCGGGCGCTTCTGCACGCAATGCAAAAACAAGGCTCATAGGGCGAATGGTCGTCAATCGGCCATCTGGTAATACGTAGGTTGATTCCGTTTCTAATAAATCTGCATATTGAGCGAGTTCGGCTGATGTAGGATCTGTATACAGCGTCTGTTGTAGCTCTTCGAGCCGTGTCCAAAAATTTTCAATCGTTTGTTCGGAAGTTTGGGCAAAAACGGCCGTTTTCCCCACCAGCATCCAAAGAAGGAGTGCTCCCCACAAGACGGCCGTTACAAGATGCTTCAGTTGAAAAGTTTTACAGTTTCGACTCAACTCTAAACCCTTATAGAAGCAAACACAATCAAAATCAAGATGGCATACACCATCACAATGAGTATATAAATAATTAACGAGAGGAGGAAGAACCAAGCCCACTCTTCACGCGATGGTGCCAGTTGAGGATCCGCATTTGGCGCACTAGCGAGGAGGTTATCGATATCCGCTTCGCCAAACACGTCGGTCGCTGCCATTAGCGAAAGGTCAAATCCCTCGAAGCGGACACGTAAGTCGAAGTAAATCAAGGTATAACACGTCATCTGCAGCGGCAAATACACAGCGCTTAGCAGGGTATTTACGACCTGCTGAATGATTTGCGATTCGGTGGACAGTAATCCAACACCGCCAAAGGAGGATACGGCCGTTGCAATCAGCAGTGCGGGACCTTGAATAATTATCCAATTAAACACCGCCAAAATGATGCTAAACAGGATCAGCCACCAAAACCGTTTACGCGCCAGCTCCCAGCTGCGGGCAATCGCTTCAAATGACCGTTTCTTTTCAAGCAACACAATGGGAATAATCAAAAAGGAGCCTACAGTAGACCAGAAAATGAGCATCCCTAACCCTGAAAACCAACCTAAAAGCGGTACAAAAATCCAGTAAATCACCAACAAGATGCCAAATAAAAATGCCAACACGAGGGGCCAAAATAACGTCAGCCAACGACGGCTTGCGTACCGAATAGCTGAGTTTAAATCAACGCTTCGTCCCAAATAATTATCGGATACAGAATGGATGACACCAGCATAAGCAAACAAGGTGAGCAAAAAGCCTAAAAAGCCAATTGCCCAAGAAGCAGTTATGGCCCACGGAGGCAGTGCATTAAATCCGAGCAAAAAGGCGTCGAGTAATTCACTGTTTGAGTCTTGGAACGTCGGACGAGGGGCATCATAGTTGGCAATCGCCACCGTCAAAATGATATTTAAAATCGTTGCTGGAATTTGGGTTAATGCAACAAGACCCGTAAAGGTCCAAAAGTTGTTGCGATAAATCCGAATTGCTCGGTCAAGCAGTTGCCCCATGCTTAATGGGCGTAGCTCAGTTGTATTAACCGTTGTCATGCAAATTATTCCTCGTAGGCGCTCCCGTCTTTGATCTAAAATGAACTCAAAAGGATAGGGAGTAATCCCTCAAAAATAGCGTTCATTACAAAAGCAAATCCAAGAACGGCGATTGATATTCCTAGGAAATTACCCATCTCTTCACCGGTTGGTCTCCAATTTTGGGCGATTGAGGAATTTACTAAAACTTTGTCAATGGAGACCTCTGAATCCGGATCATTGACCTCAGCTAACATGAGATCGAGACCTTCTGTTTTGACCCTCAGATCCATGTAAAGCAGTGTAAAACAGATAAGGGGGATTGGCAAATAAAGTATCCCGATGATTGATGTCACAACCTGTTGAATAATAAGGAGTAGCTGTTCGTTTTCCCCAGCACCAATTGCGGCCGTTAATCCCAATTGCACTAATGCCGTTGGCCCCTCAGAAATAAGCACCCCAAATAACCCTAAAAGAATGGTAAAACCGAGCACCCACCAGAATTTGCGTCGCGCAAGATCCCAAGCTCGGAAAATCACATCTGCACTGCTCCGCTTTTCAAAAATCACAATGGGTATCAACATAGGCACTACAACTGACGAATAAAACCAAATCATGCCAAAGCCTGTAAACCATCCGACACAGGGCACTAAAAACCAAACAAAAAGTAGAATGGCAAATAATATTGAAACAATAGAAGCAACAATGAGCGTGGTCCAATCATTCCGGACCCGCTGATAGGCTTCTATTAGCCCTATTTTTTGGCCAAGGTGCGTTTCAGCAGCCGCTTTAACAACGGCCGCACTAGCAATTTGTGTCAGCACCCAACCAACAAGGCTAATAAGGACAGCAATAAGCGCAAATCCTAAGAATCGGTCACTATTAGCAAGAATAAATTCTATGTCTCCGGGGTCACCTGTGATGAAAATTGCCAATAAACCAACAAGCAATGTAGGAATTTGTGTAATGGCAACAATGCCTACAAAAATAAGAAAGTTATTTCGATAAATGCGCAAGCCACGATCAACAATTTGACCAATGGTAAGGGGACGCAGTTCTGGTACGGGGTTTGAGATCATTTTATTGAATCCTTGTGTGATTTATTGCACTACTGACGCGTACAGGCGTTCAAATCAGCGTAGCAAATATAGAAATGTCAGTCAAGACGAAGAATCTTGGAATAATTCATTTCCAGAAATTGCTTTTCTTCAATTAACGCCTAGGATTCATTTTTTCCGACAGTTGTAAGAGCTGGCTCTGAAACGGCCGTTTCCCCCCATGGGATGGATGCCGTACTTTTTCATGCTCGATCCCCCAAAGATTGAGCGCATGATCTGCTTTATTGCCCACTGCAACGACCATCTCAATAGGAAATAATTTTAGAAGCTGTATGATAAACGGCCGTCCTAAATCAAGTTCAGCCCGTTTGGGGGCGCGATTAGAATGCATTGATTCAGGCTTATGCGGATGATATGGGCAAGCATTCCAAAGGAGCGGCAATACAGGGAGTTGCGTCAGCGTTCCCCACATAATCGTAGAAGACGATTCCCGTCGCACATGATCCCACTCTGAAATTGGCGCATAACCCGCATCAATTCCAAATAAATCACCATTAGGAAGCCCTTCCTCTAGCAGTGACGGACTCACAAACGGGATTCCTGTTAAGCGACAGCCACGATATCCTGGTGCTTCACCAACCAGCAACAGCTTTGGCTCCAGCAACGTCATTTGCTCAAAATAACAGTTCAAATTGTGCCAACGCTTACGGTTCCACTTGTTTTCTTTTTTGCGATACGGGTTAGAAAGGTCTTGGGTCGAGGGGTGTTTGGCGAGTTTTGTGAGGAAAGGCTTGAAAGACATGAGCCATGAAGGTGCGGGCAATTGAGTTAACACTCAATTGCCCGCGCCTTTTTTTGTTTACGGCCGTTCACCTAAGGTCAACGGTAAAATGACCTCTTCACCATCTCGCAAGACCGTTAAGTCAACCGTATCACCTGGATTGGTTTCAAAGACTAAATAGCTCAAAAGCTCTGCAGAGGTACGCAATGGAATGCCATCCACCGCGCGGATGTAGTCACCACCTGATTGCAATGGCGCATTTCCAGCATTGGTGTTACTTCCGATCAATCCAGCTTGGTCACCAGGGGAGCCTTGTTGAACGGTCGTCACATAAATGCCATTCGGTGGCAAATCGAACTCTTCAAGCTGGGCAAGCGTGAATGGCACTGAGTTCATGGTGATACCAATAAAAGAGTAGTTGTGCTCTCCATTTTCAATAAGAGATGGCGCAATCTTGTGCACAGCATTCACAGGAACTGAAAAGCCGACCCCTGAATTCACACCGGTCAACGAGTTGATGGCGCTATTCACACCAATCACTTCACCATTCAAGTTGAGCAATGGCCCACCAGAGTTACCGGGGTTGATAGCCGCATCCGTTTGAATTACCTGTGGGATTGAGAAACGACCACCCAACACGGTACGTTGTGAATCGAGGGTACGACCCAAACCGCTAATGATGCCTATCGTCATTGAGCCCGATTCACCAAATGGGTTCCCAATGGCAACGACCACCTCACCTACTTGAATGCTAGAAGAATCACCAAGTGGAATTGGGCTGGCTTCTGCGGGCATACCGTTGACATTGATGACAGCTAAATCGCTATCGATATCTGTACCAACAACCGTGGCTCGGCGA
>JANQSK010000008.1 GCA_028284105.1 Anaerolineae bacterium | reverse complement strand
GCAAATCCATTTAGAGCCCCATGTCCTCGATCCACGAAGCATCCCAGGAGAGCCAGACTCTCCTTTTGGAACCATAGAAGTGGAGCTGGCTTTTGCGTTTGGCAAAGATTATTGGGGGCGAGGTTTTGCCCATGAAGCTTGCTTGGCGATGATCGACTATGCGTTTAAGGATTTGAAGCTTCACCGTTTGGTGGGTGGTGCTTTCAAAGAGAATCATTGCTCCCTAAACCTGCATAGTCGTCTTGGTTACACGCTGGGTCCCGACCCAACCGACCCAGAATTTATCAGTGCGACCCTGAATAATCAGCTCATTGCCTAGTATGAGTCACTTTTGCATGCAATGACGATTGCAATTTTATGTTTCAAGACCTTTTACCATCTCACTAATTTTGTTGACTGTATTCCAATTGCGAGCGGTTGCCGGCACACCGAGGGCTTTTTCAACGGCCGTTGCTAACTTTGATCGACCAATTCCATCGGGAGCATATAAATAAAAGACCTTATCCTGAAGTATAAATGCCTCGCTGCCCTTCTTTAATGAATTTAAACGGTCCAGATTTGGATTTGTTGGTTGATCTTCTAAAAAATAAAAGTGTAAAAGCTTGCCATTTTCCGTGGGATAAGGATTGTTGGCGATGGCACTTTTCATCTCTTCCGCACTGAGGAGTAGAACGCGCGGTTCAAACCCTTTTTCATGGTAAACGGCCGTACTTATTTCTACAGCTTCCTTCTCGCGAGCTGCTTTATTAGTTTGGAATACGACATTGCCGCTTTGAATGTAGGTTTGAATAGACTCATACCCTAACCGTTCAAGGATAGAGATGAGCTCATTCATCTTGATTTTATTTTTTCCGCCGACATTAATGCCTCGAAATAGGGCAATGACTGTATTCATATGTTTTCCTGGTAGTTCTCACAGTTCGATTTGTTTAATCGTTGTAGCTTAATCCGTGACCAAAAGGGAAGAGTGGGTTGTCACTGTCGCTGGGCATATCTTCCCGTTGTTTCTCGACGGCCTCCATGGAAGATGGCAATTCGATAGGTAATTTGCCTATTGGGTTGAAGTGGCCAAACATAACATCCAACACTGCTTCTGGTGAAACTGAAAATGTTGCCAACAGCCCAGCACTTTGTGCTGCAATTTCAGGAATAACGGCCGCTCGTTCTACGTAAATATCAACGATGGTGGGAACAGCGTTGAGGATGTCTAAGATACGCTGTTTTTCAGGCTCTTTAAAGTCGAGGTCCCCTTGGTGGAAGAAATTTTCAAGAAAATCTTCGCTAAGCGGTGGTCCATGGGGTGTGCTGAGCCGTAAAATGGCAAAATCTGCTTTGGCTGGCGATTCGACGACATCGCCGTACTGATTGGCAATTTCAGCAGGAATATTTTCAACATACAGTTTAGGACGGCCGTTTAGCGGCAATACGCCATCGTTTTTCAATAGAACGACACTTTTGCGCTGAGCTAATTCCCCTTCAGCGATGAACTCCGGTGTGCCTGTTTTGAGAGAGACGGCCGTTTCATCCACATAGGGATTATCAAACAGCCCCATTTGGAATTTGAGCGTAAGCAGGCGACGAACAGACGCATCCAGCCGTGCTTCATCTAGTGTGCTTTCTTGAATAAGGTCGATGATGGGTTGGGGGTTGTTTTGACCCCCAAAC
>JANQSK010000076.1 GCA_028284105.1 Anaerolineae bacterium | reverse complement strand
TCGCCATTTCAGCCATGATTACGGTTACTATTTTGGAACCAGCCGTTGGCAACACCTTCTCGGAATTATCATCAGCCGATCCAGTTGCCCCACCCTCTTTGGTAGACTATGAGGCACAAGAAACCTCTACACCAGGTGCTATCATCCCAACAAATACACCGGGTGGACCTACAGCCACAGCTACTACAACCGCCACTGCCACAGCAACCATGACGCCAACAAGTGCCCCTATTGGCAATTGTGGCTTAACACTTGAAGCAGAAACGGCCGCTTTATCGGGCAGTATGGTCATTAATGAAAATCTTGATCCCGCTGCGTCAGGTGGCCAATACATTCATGTACCAGAGGGGTCTGGAAATGATTTAAGTGGGCCCAACAGCAATTCTGCTACATTTGTCTTTGAGATTACCCAGGCAGATACCTATCAGTTTGTTGGTTATACTTACGCTGACAGTGCTGATAGCAATTCATTCTTTGTAGAAATTGATGGTCAACGCATCCATTGGGATGTCGCCCTTGGCACTGATTTTGACCAAGATTATTTCAACAATGCTTTTGGTGCGGATCCAGTCGAGATGAATTTAGCTGTTGGCCAACACACTATCGTAGTCTCTTTGCGCGAAGACGGCACGAGATTAGATAAAATTACGTTGACCTGTGATTCAGCACCAGTCAACACGGCGACTCCCGTTCCATCAGCAACACCAGATAATGTCTGTGCAACCTATTCATCATCTGACACGCCAATCACGATTTTGGACAATACAACCATCATATCAACATTGGCAGCGGCTACCGGCAACGGACCAATTTTCGATATCAATGTCAATCTTGATGTATCTCACACCTACGTAGGGGATCTTGATTTTGTGTTAACCGATCCGTCAGGAACGGCCGTTACTATCATCGACCGCCCCGGGGTTCCAACTTCAGGGTATGGCTGTAGCGGAAATAACATCTTAGCGACATTAGATGATGCAGCCGCCCTCCCCGTTGAGGATCAATGTGGTACAGCAAGCCCAACCATTAATGGTTCTTTTTCACCAAATAATTCATTAAGCGCTTTTAATGGGGCATCTGCCAATGGCACGTGGAGCTTACAGCTTACCGATAATGTTAGTGGAGACACTGGTTCTTTAATTGGTTGGTCAGTTGATATTTGTACATCGGCAGATGGTTCAGCACCGGCACCTACGGCAACACCCATTGCACCAACACCGACACCTACAATTGTTCCTGGAAGCGATTTCATTTTACCTTCAGATAATTTATGTATCGGAAGCACAACCAGTCAATCATCAGATGCCTACAGTGGCACATCAAATCGTGCTTGCGATGGTAATCGCGATGGTGTTTATAACAATAATTCTGTAACACACACCAACAGTGAATCGGAAGCTTGGTGGGAAGTTGATCTCGGCCGCATTTATGTTTTACAACAAATCAAATTGTTCAATCGCACAGATTGTTGCATGGACCGCCTGTCTGATTTCTACATTTTCATCTCAGACACGCCTTTTGAATCAACTGATTTGACGACAACGTTGAATGACCCTGATGTTGACTCATACTACTTTGATGGAAATGTAGATGCTTTAGCTTATGCATTTTCGCAACAGAGTGGTCGATATATACGAATTCAGTTGACGGGGACAAATCCGTTGTCGCTCGCTGAGGTCGAAATCTATGGCTCTAGAGATGTACCACCTGCTTGTCAAGCTGTCGTCGATATGTTCTATATCTTCGACGTTTCCGGCAGTATGGGCGGCGACTTCGATGGTACGTCAACCAAAATTCAAGCGGCAATTGATGCGACAACCAATCTCAACAATGCAATCGCAGCAACAGGCGCAGATCATCGCGTTGGGTTTGTTACTTTCTCTAGTGGAACAAATTATTTAGATAATAGTGTTTGGTACTCACCTTTAATTTTAGATACATTGCCACTATCAGAAGATATCGCAACTGCAAATGCTCAGGTAGCAACTTGGACAGCACTTAACATGACCCCGATTAGCTCTGCCTTAAATGAAGCAAGGCTAACCATGGTAGAAGACTGGGATCCGCTTCGAATTCCAATTGTTATCCTGGTAGGTGATGGAGCGCCAACAATGATTCAAGATGAACGGGTCATCAGCGGTAGTTATGTAAACGCTGTGTCAATCTACGATGGCAGTGGTAATGCATATACACCAGCTTACGTGGCAACCCAAGGTGACACTTTTTCTGGCTGGAGCGAACCAGCAGGGTTTGTCCTCTCAGAGGTCATGAACGAAGCAATTGAATTGAAAACGTCATTACCAAATGCCACTATTCATAGTATTGCAATTGGTGGATCAACATTTAATTCTGAGGTCTTGGAATATGTTGCAGAAGTTGGCGGCGGCCAATTTTTCAATGCGACAAATTCCACACAACTATCAGATCAATTGATTTCAATTTTCAACGATGTTTCTTGTAATGCAGATTCGTAATCTTTAATTATAGGAAATAAATCGACCCCAAAAAGGGAGCATCAACTAGCATGGTGCTTCCTTTTTATTTTCATTTACAAAATATGGTTATGCTTTAATTAAAGACAATTCACGCTTCTTTCATCCAGCCCTGCTTTAAGTAGAGCTTATTCACTATAGCGAAGAGTGTGTTCAAACTTTATGCTAAATTCATCTTCAGTTTCTGGGATAAATTTAGTATGTTTGAGCCGACTTTAAATCACACACATGAACCTTGGCTGGTAATTGTTTCAATCCTCATCGCCATTTTAGCCTCATACACTGCCCTAGAACTTGTCGGGCGCATTAATTCACATCACAAACAACAACGAACAAAATGGCTGCTAGCTGGTGCTGGCATCATGGGTAGTGGTATTTGGTCGATGCATTTCACAGCGATGCTGGCCTTTCAATTGCCCATTCCTATTGCATATGATGTTCCCACCGTTATTGTTTCATGGATTGCGGCTATTGTTGTTTCAGCCATCGCTTTATCCACATCAAGTGCCAAAAATATTTCTTGGAAAAAGATCGTTTTCAGCGGAATTTTGATGGGGATTGGCATTGGTGTTATGCATTATGTCGGCATGGCTGCCATGCGTCTACAAGCAACCTTATCGTATCGTCCGGGGCCGTTTATTGCATCTATGGGCATTGCAATTGGCGCTTCCATTGTAGCCTTGTGGCTCTTTATTCAATTTAGACAAGCGCAGTCTGAAACTTGGAATTGGCTAAAATTTTTAAGCGCCATTGTGATGGGGTTTGCTATTTCTGGCATGCATTTTACTGGGATGCACGCCGCCGATTTTACATTGGCAAACGATTTACAAGTTGATTATTCTCAAACAATTGAGGCATCAATTCTAGGTGCTGGTTCTATTGCCATTGCAACATTTCTTATCTTATTGTTGTCAATCTTTTTTACGATTATTGATCAGCGACTCTCACTTCAATCCACTCATTTAGCACAAAATCACAAAGAACTTGAAAAACTTAACCAACAGCTCACTGCACATGTTGAAGATTTAGAAATTGTTGCTGAAATCAGTCGTTTATCTACCTCTTATTTGAACCTAGATGAGCTTATTCCAAAAGTAATCGATGTGATGGAAAAGGATTTCAATTTTAGTAATGTATCATTGTACCTCATCAACGAAACAAGCAACCTTCTCATTGAAAATTCTAGCAAAATAAAAAACTCACCTTATAAAAAATCGTTTGAGCTTGGAAAAGGCATTGTGGGTAAAGCAGGCTTACATTGTGAAGTGATTTTGAAAAATCATAAAACGAAAGAAGCTGAAGTCGCTGTCCCTATTATGCTCTCAGATAACTTAATTGGTGTTTTTCATGTGGTTCATTCTGGACACAATAGCTTTGAGCAAAAAGATACCGATTTATTGCAGCTAATTGCGGCTCAGGCCGCCGTGAGTATCAAAAATGCGCAGCTTTACAGAGACGCCGTAACCGCACGAGAAACGGCCGATTCTGCCAACCAAGCAAAAAGCCTGTTCCTCTCAAACATGACACACGAGCTCCGTACACCCATGAACGGGGTTTTGGGCATGACGAGCATCCTTTTGGATACCCCACTTAATCCTGAACAGCTCGATATTGTAAAGACAATTCAGACGAGTGGAGACTCGCTACTCAGTATCATCAATGACATATTAGATTTCTCAAAAATTGAAGCGAATAAATTAGAACTCGAGTCCATTGACTTCAATTTGAATCATTGTATTGAAGAAACGCTCGATTTAGTTGCACTCAAAGCATTTGAAAAAGGATTGAATCTTGCTTACTTCGTCAATGCTGATGTACCCATTTGGGTAAACCAAGATGTATCGCGAGTTCGTCAAATATTGGCCAATTTACTGAGTAACGCGGTTAAATTCACCTCTCAAGGTGAAGTCATTGTTTCAGTAGAAACACGTGCATTAGATAATGGTCAAAATGAGATTCAATTTGCAGTTGAAGATACAGGGATAGGCATTCCTGAAAACAGACTCAACCGCCTGTTCCAATCATTTAGTCAGGTGGATGCCTCAACGACACGTCGGTTTGGTGGTACTGGATTAGGTCTTGCCATCAGCAAGCGACTTGCTGAGCTTATGGGTGGCACGATGTGGGTGACAAGCAGCGAAGGCTCAGGTTCTACATTTTACTTTACAGTGATTGCTGACCCAGCTCAATCTGAGAATGAAACAGAGGGTTTTGCATCAACAGTCTTCCAAGGAAAACGCGTTTTTATTGCCAATGGCAACCAAACGACTGTGCGGTTATTAAACCATCATTTAAAACAGTGGAACTTGCGCACGATTCAAGGGCAAGTTGATATCGAACAGATCACCAAATTCCGAGAAAAACAAAATTTTGACGTAATTCTATTTGATTTAAAAATCCATGATGATTCAGATGAAAAGCTGATTCGAACAATCCGGCAGCATTGTGATATTCCGATCATTGTGTTTGTTGCTCGCGGTCAAAAGCTTGACTTTAAAGAATTAAAGAACATTTCAATTGTTCACAAACCCATACGGCCGTCTCAACTTTACAACACCCTCATTGGCATCATTCATCAAACAAATACAACGATGCAGGAATCAAAGGTTGAAACATCTTTTGATTTAACGATGGGCAGCAAACATCCGTTGAAGATTTTGTTAGCCGAAGATAATTTAATCAATCAAAAAGTAGCTCTAGGGATCCTAAAAAGATTAGGGTATTCCAGCGATGTGGTAGCCAATGGGCTTGAAGCGCTTGATGCGCTCACTCGCCAACCGTATGATGTCATCCTAATGGATGTCAATATGCCCGAAATGGATGGTGTCGAAGCGACGAAACACATTATGGCGCGGTGGGATGAAGAAAAACGGCCGTATATCATCGCTATGACCGCCAATGCGATGATGGGAGATCGTGAGGCCTATCTTGCGAGCGGGATGGATGACTATGTCAGCAAACCGGTCAAGGTCAAAGAGTTAATGACTGCGCTAGCAAAAGCAAAACCATTGGAAAAAGTTTCAGCCTAAGATATCTGTCCTGGGTAGAAAACTAGGCAATTTTTATTTCTTCGATAGATTGAATCATCACATCGGCAACGGCCGTTACCCCATCTCCCTCTTTACCGACACCGATGCAACCTGCAACTCCAGCAGCCTTTCCAGTCCGCATATCTCCAGTAGAATCCCCTACCATCAAAATTCGTTCAGGAGCGATATTTAGGGTCTCACCAATGCGATGTAACCCATCAGGGGCAGGTTTACCTGGAATCGGATCATTTCCACAACCCACTGCGTCAATGTATGATTGCCAATTTAATATCTCAATCGTTTTTTCAGTTGGTCCTCGATCATCAGATGTTAAAATTGCTATGCGAATACCGCTTTCTTGGAGACGCTTAAATGTCCCGATGACATCCCCAATCATAGAGAGCATCCCAGGCTCAGGCGCATGAGCCACAGATTGATTTGCAGCATCTATTATGGCTTCTTCAGCTTCAGTCCAACCATAATTACCTTCTCGATAAACAAGAAAAGAACCGATGGCAATAAATTGATCAATAGTGGCAACAGCTGCCGGTGCGTCTGGAATTAAACGGCCGTTTTTAAAATCATAACCCATTTGCTCATACATAGAATGAAGAAAACGGTCATCAAGTTTAAGGGTTTCTTGTACAAGTCTCCCCCACTTTTCTATTTGTTGTCCCCAGAGAAAATCTAATTCAATCAATGTGCCATCTTTGTCAAAGACTATCAAATCCACATCAAAAGAACGGCCGTTAATGATTACATCTGTCATGAAAAAACCCTTTATTTACTCAATATTGTGTTACGATTATACGAGAGAAGATTTGCAACAAACAATCATATTTGAGGTGTCCATGTTTCACTTTCCATCTTTAGAAAATTTTGAGCCCACCCGCGCCACGCTTCACAATTACGCCAATGCAATTGGTGTCATTCCTCGCGCCTTCGGTATTCCCCATCCTAAATGGTGGCATATTAGTTTAAAAGTTGTGGTCGACGGCTTGACCACTGATTTGATTCCCTTACCGGGTGGTGGCGCAATGAGCCTCAAATTGGATTTTGCGACTCATGACGTCGTGATCCAAACGAGCAATGGCCAAAAAATGAGTCAGAGCATGACAGCTGGATTAACTGGTACACAAATGGGAGATTGGGTTCTTGACTCTGTCGCGTCATTGGGTCTCTCAGGTGAGGTTGCACGAGGCAAATTTGAAAGTGATGATGAACGTCCCTACAATCCAGAAGAAGCGAGTCGCTTTTTTGAAGTACTAACGGCCGTTTATGCGGTTTTTAAAACGCATCAAGCCAATCTAACGGGTGAAATCGGCCCTATTCAACTGTGGCCCCACGGCTTTGATTTAGCCTTCGAGTGGTTTGGCACACTCCAAGTGGAAGCTGAAGAACATGGTGAGCTACAAACCTTTCCTTCCCAGCTGAACCTCGGTTTTTACCCAGGTGGTGAGCCTTACTTTTATTCAAATCCGTTCCCCTTTGTCTCTGACCAATTGCTGCCCCACACATTACCTGATGGTGCAAAATGGCATACGGAAGGTTGGGAAGGTTCAATGCTACCTTATCAAACCATCATCGGTGATTCCAAAGGCAGCGAGCGCATTTTAGATTTTGCAACGGCCGTATACAAATTAGCTTCTCCCACACTCACAGCATAAATAGTTAAGAAGCTGTCAGGCATTTGATGCCTGACAGCCTCTTTTTCCACCCCAATCCTTCACATCTTACGAATTTGTTAACAAAACATAAGAGCAGTAGAAAATCCTTCAGCAGGGGCGTCTAAAAAGGCGTAATCATTTTGACTGATATTGGAGGTCTACTTCTATGCAAAATTCATTGCCCACCCCTATTCGAAATCTCTTTGCTAACCGCAATTGGACAGTTGGGGTCGTAATTTTACTTGCTATTGTTTTGATTATTGGCAGTTTTACCCAAGGCCCCGAAGGTGTCGCCGCTACAGGGCTTGGGGCGCAATCATTCTTTGTACTTTCAATCTTAGCCTTTGCCGGTGGCATCTTTAGCTTTGTTTCTCCTTGTACCCTCCCTATTTTGCCTGCTTACTTTGCCTTCGCAACACAAAGCGGCCGTTCGCAAATTGCAACCAACACAATCGCTTTCATGCTTGGCGTAGCGACCATGTTTAGCTTGCTGGGTGCTAGTGCATCTGCATTAGGCAGATTACTTCTTCAAAATCAACAGCTTTTGTTGATTATTGGTGGCTCTATCGTGATGGTCTTCGGGGTAATGAGTTTGCTTGGTAAGGGCTTTGCAGGAATGAGTACGCAACCAGCCGGAGGTAGTGCACCCAATACGTCAGCAAGTGGATCTTTTGCATTTGGGTTAACCTTCTCTGTTGGTTGGTCAAGCTGTGTGGGACCTATTCTGGGCGTGATTTTGACCTTAGCTGCTTCTACTGGCTCAGTAATCCGTGGCATGATTCTTCTGTTTATTTATGCATTAGGTCTAGGCCTTCCGCTCATCATCGTTTCAACTTTCTTTGGGCGCACTAGCCGCAAAAGCTTATTCTGGCGTCTACTTAAGGGGCGCGGTTGGGTTGTAGATACACACACCTTTGTTGTGGCTGCCGTTTGGGCGCTGGCGATTTGGCGTGTGTTAGCGGCTGTCGTTGAATACCTCTTCTTAAATGTAGATTTCTTTGGTGGGCAATCATTCACTTTAGCCCATGATTTAGGCCTTTTGGTTCTTTCATTAGCGGGTGCTGCCTTATGGACCTTTACTAGCAATGAGAGCCGCCGAACGATGGTTGAACTACACACAACCCAATTGGTGAGTGGCGCCTTATTTGTTTTAATGGCGGTCCTCATGTTAAGCGGCACATTGGCGAGCTTTAATGCCTTGATTCCCCCCGAATTAGCAACCTGGTTTATTGGACTTGAAGATCAACTCATTGAATTATTTCAATAGTTCATCACTTTTTGGAGCAACTCATGAGTCATGACGTCTCAAACACCCCCTCGGGAAACGGCCGTAACAACACTGTGCTTATCATTGGCATTGTCGTCATTTTACTGGCACTCGGGGCTCTCTTATTTAGCAACGTACTAACCGGTAATTCAACTGCTGAAACTGAACGCAGTGAGGTTCAAGCAGACATTACCTTACCTACTTCTGGCGGACCTATTGTTGTCGGAGATACGGCCATTGATTTCACTTTAGTTGATTTAGACGGCAATGAAGTGAGCCTAAGTGATCATGTGGGTCAACCCATCATCATTAACTTTTGGGCGTCGTGGTGTGCCCCTTGCCGCATTGAAATGCCAGAAATACAAGCGGTACACGACACTTATCAAGATGAGGGATTAGTCATCCTAGCACTCAATCAAGAAGAATCTGCTGATGTGGCACGCGCCTTCTTTATTGATGAGATGAACCTCACTTTTACGAACCCTCTTTTGGATAGTGAAGCAAGCATTGCTGAAGAGTATGGCGTTCGCAATTTACCGACGACTGTTTTTATTGACGAAAATGGGGTTGTAACGGCCGTTCACCGTGGGCCAGCCGTAGAATCTCAATTTGAAGGGTATTTGACCGAAACAATTCCGAACAGCAATTAAGATTATATGCAAACCGTGCCGTTGGTCACGGCACGAACCTCCTGTTCTTGCCCATTTGTAGAGGTCATACTTTTACAAATGGGCTTTTTTATTTCTGTAGGTAACGATTGACAGCTTTCTCGACCTCAGCAACCGTAATGCCATCTTGCCAATCAAACGGCCGTTTTTCCTCAGATTGCTTCCACAAAACGTGAACCTGTTCTTCTTCACTCCCGTACGGCGCCGTTTCGCTTGGATCAGTTGGGCCAAACAGGGCAATCGTGGGGCACCCCATAGCCGCTGCAATATGCGTGATACCCCCATCATTGCCAATATACAAATCCGCCAGTTCAGCCAATGCACCGATTTCACTAAGCTTGAGTTTCCCAGCCCAATTGGCAACGTCACCGGCAATCATGCCGGCTACATCCCGGTTTGTAGTTAAATCTGATGCAAGACCAACCAATAAAATTTTTGCCTTGTGATGTCGAATAATTCGGTTGCCCAACAGCACATACCGCTCGATAGGCCATCTTACTTTATCCGCTTCATCACCTGCTCCCGGATTTATAATGACAAGGGACTGCTCTCCGACCCAATCCAGTTCATCAATGAGGCGTTCCGAAATGGATTTTCTGGCACTGTCTGATGGAAAGAATTCCATTGGAGCGCGAGACAATTGAAGACTTTGTGATTCAATCTTAGCTAGGGCCAAATTATTCGCAGCCCGATGCCTTTCAGCACTTTGAGTTTGAATGGGAACCGTAAATCGATAACCACGACCTTCATTCCACAATCCAATTCGCTGAGGAATTTCAGCCTGAATGGCAAGCTCTAACATTCTAGGATTATCGTCTGGCAAAAAACAAGTATCGTATTTCCCCTCTTTTAAAAGGCGTAGAAATTCTGATTCATGAATTTTCTTACTCTGTCTGCGAAGCGGGATGTGGATATGATGAACGATATCTTCATTGCCCACAATCGCTTGATATGAGTCGTAAACACCTGCCCAATCAAAACGAGTTTGAGGGTAAGTGCGCCGCAGGCGAGCAAGCATAGGGGTGCTCATCATCACGTCAGCAATCGTTCCTGGCTGGATAATGATCGCTTTTTGGGGCGGTGTAAACGGCCGTTTATACCATAAACGATGTAAGATTCGCCCAAACTGAGACAGAACGATGATGAACGCCTGATTTAAATTCATCTAAGCTTGTTCTATTCCTCCACCGTAATGAGTGTCTCGATTTGAGCAAATTTTGCTTCTCCAATGCCTGACACCAACATAATTTCTTCAATCGATAAAAAGAGCCCATTTGCATCTCTAAAATCCAAAATCTTTTGGGCTGTTGAAGGGCCTATACCGGGTAAAGCATCTAGATCATCTAGTGTTGCCGAGTTGATGTTCAGCAAGCTGTTACTTGAATCGTCACGACTGCTTTCAGGGATAACATTGGAAATGATGGGCGGAACGGCCGTATCGGTTAACAGTGGCACATACACCTGCATGCCATCTTCGAGCGGCAAAGCAAGGTTAATAACGGCCGTGTTGGCTTCTGACTCAAACCCACCTGCTTTCTCAATTGCCTCTTTCAAAATACTATTAGGCGCAAATTGATAAACATCCGGCACCTTCACCGCCCCACTTACAAAGACCCGCACTGGACCGGGTGTCTCAGTAGGATTTGCAGTTGGGGTTGGCGCTGGAGGTTCAATTAAAATGGGGGCTGGTAATACCCTTCGATTCAAAGTTAACAACACTGCAGACACAATGGCTCCACAACAAAACACAAGCAAAAATTGCCACGCTTTTTCTCTATTTATCATTCCTCTCTCCAAACAAACTGGCTTACTGACTGTAGGCAAATTGTAGCACGATCAAAAAAAGATGGCAGTGGGCCACCAACACCCTTATCTACCAAAGAATTCCCATTCTAATAATAAAAATACAAAACCTGTTTATGGTATGATTATGTGGAGAACAAATAGTATCTTGAATTAAAGGACGCTTTTGTTCTCCTTAAAGTAATTTTCATTTTACCCTCGAGTATTCAAGATAATTTTTGAAAATTACTTAACAATACATTATCGAAATCATTTAGGAGAACCCTATGGCAGAATCTGGAAATCAAACGCCGCGTCCAACCAACCAAAAACGCGTCAAAATTAATATCCCAAAAGACCTTGAGGCCGTATACGCAAACGTTGCCATTTTAAGCAACACGGCTGCTGAGATCGTTTTGGATTTCGGGCAAATTCTGCCCCATATGCCAACTGCCCCAGTGAAGGCCCGCGTCATCATGTCACCTATTCACGCAAAAATGCTGCACGCTCGTT
>JANQSK010000063.1 GCA_028284105.1 Anaerolineae bacterium | reverse complement strand
AACAACGAAGAGCGTCAGCGAATGCCCAATTACGCCGTACAGTGGGCTGTTATGCAGTGGGCAAAAGAACAAGGCTGTTCTAACTACGATCTATGGGGTGTTCCCGACGCAGAGTTAGATGAGCTCGAATCACAATTCACAGAACGACATGATGGGTTGTGGGGTGTGTATCGCTTTAAGCGAGGCTTTGGTGGTCAAATTTATCGCACAGTTGGTCCTATTGATCGCATTTACAACAATCGCCTGTATCGACTTTACAAATGGAGACGGAGTTAAAAGGTAAAGTTGGATTTTCATCCAATGATTTACAATCCCAATGAACGTCTATAAACCGGAACAAACATATCGTGCCTCTACATTGAAAGTCGAGCATTCAAAATCAACATGGCAATCCGCTTTGGGAAAGCTTCCTCAAGTTCATGCTTTGCAGAGTTGGGTTTGGGGCGAATTTAAATCTCGCTGGGGATGGTCGATGCATCCTCACTTGATGAGTATTGCGGAAAGCAGTTGGGAGCCTGTTGGCGCATCTATGATTCTCAAACGGGCGATCCCACGCACACCCTTCTGCATTTTATATGTTCCCAAAGGCCCCCTTTTTAACTACAGCGATGCCTTTTTACGCCAAAAGATGCTGGGTGAGCTTGAACGGGTAGCCCGTGAACAGCAGGCCATCTTCATCAAAATCGATCCTGATGTCATTAAAAGCTGGGGGCTAGAACCGGAACGGCCGTCTCCCGTGGGCAAAAAATTTGTCCAAGACCTCCAAGATCGGGGATGGCGATATTCGCTTGAGCAAATTCAATTTAAAAATACAGTCACACTCAATTTAGAACTGTCAGAAGATGAGCTCATGGCCGCCATGAAGCAAAAAACGCGGTACAACATTCGTTTAGCTGGTCGAAAAGGAATTACAATTCGTCACGGCACAGATGCGGATTTCGAGATCATCGGTAAAATGTATGCTCAAACGGCAGAGCGAGATGGTTTTGCAATACGGCCGTTCGCATACTATCGTGACATTTGGCATCAGTTTTACAACGAGAAAATAGCCCACCCCATCATTGCAGAATATGAAGGAAAACCCATTGCGGCCGTTATTTTGGTCAAATTTGGTGATACGACATTATACATGTATGGTGCATCTACCAATGAAGAACGGAATCGCATGCCAACCTATCTATTACAATGGGAAGCCATTCGCTGGGCCAAAGCCCAAGGATGCAAAACGTACGATTTTTGGGGTGCGCCGGATACCTTTGACGACAGCGACAGAATGTGGGGCGTTTGGCGCTTCAAGGCTGGCTTCAACGGTGAAGTCGTTCGCCACATCGGTGCATGGGATTATCCAGTACGGCCGTTTCTATACTGGATTTACACAGTTGCTTTACCAAAATATTTAGCATTTTTAAAACGATAAAAGAAAGAAGTCAAAAGTGAATGTGAAGCTAGCGTTCCTCGATGAAAGCTGCCACTTTGCAACCGCGCCACATTTATTGTGATTTACATTGTTTAGGAGATAAACCATGGCAAGAAAAATCGTCGTCCTTGATGGCGACCAAACAGGACAAGAACTATTGTTAGAAGCCCTCCGTGTGCTTGATCCAGAAGTCACGGGCTTTGATGTAGAATTTTTGCACTACGATTTAAGCCTCGAAAATAGAGAAAAAACCAACAATCAAGTTGTTTATGAGGCAGGTCGAGCAATACGCGAGCATAACGTGGGTTTAAAGGCTGCCACAATTACACCAGAATATAAAGGGGTCGGTAGCCCGAACCGCATTTTGCGTGAAGAAATCGACGCCGAAGTGATTTTAAGAACAGGCCGTCGTATACCGGGCGTTCGAGCAATTGCCGGTGTTTATTCTCCCATCAGCGTTGTCCGCATGGCACGTGGTGATGCGTACGGTGCAAAAGAATGGCGCGAAGGGGAAGAAGGCTCCAATGAAGAAGTTGCATTTCGCACTGAGAAAATCTCTCGCCGTGTTTGTTACGCCGTTGCACAGTACGCCTTTCAATATGCACAGATGAACAAAGCCAAAGTGTTTGGTGGTCCCAAATTTACGGTAAGTCCTGTTTATGAAGGGATGTTCAAAGAAGAAATGGATTCGGCAGCCGAAAAATATCCTGATGTTCCCTATCAACCGCTTCTAATTGACGCGACGTTTGCCCTGTTACTCTCTACTGATGGTGAACCACTTGTGATTCCAAGCTTAAACCGAGATGGGGATTTGCTCTCTGATATGGTATTGCAAATGTTTGGCTCAATAGCAGGAGCTGAATCGCTGGTGATTTCTGTCAACGATGAAGGTGAGGTCGATTGCTTGATGGCAGAAGCCCCACACGGCACGGCTCCCACATT
>JANQSK010000003.1 GCA_028284105.1 Anaerolineae bacterium | reverse complement strand
CTTCTGTTTATGGATGAGCCCACGGTTGGGATCGATCCCCAAAGTCGCCGTCGCATTTTAGACACCGTTAAAGAGCTCAACAACCGAGGGCTCACCGTTATTTACACCACACATTATATGGAAGAAGCAGAAGAGCTAAGTAACCGTGTCGGCATTATTGACCACGGGGAATTAGTAGCTGTTGGTACACAAACTGAATTAACCCAGCTTGTCGGGGAAACAGACACGATTCGACTGTCACTAAGCAGTGATGATAATGATGATCTTCGCTCGGCGATTCATCAAATGGATGGCATTTTGCACGTCAATGGGGAGGCTGATCAGCTTGTGCTTCAAACACCTAATGCAAACGAAAATCTCCCTAATGTGCTTTCCCAAATTGCTCAGTATCAAAAATCTGTCCGTCAACTACAAATTGATGAACCTAATTTGGAAGCTGTCTTTTTGCACCTGACGGGACGAGCTCTGAGAGATTAAATGATGAAAATTTTAACGATCGCATTTAAAGATACGCTCATTCGTTTTCGGGATCGGAACGCCATTATTTTGATGCTGATAGTGCCAATTATTCTTTCGGCCATTATTGGGTCTGCCTTTGGTGGCTTTATTCAAGGTGGGGATGCCCCATTTGACCAGATTCCCGTGCTTGTTGTGAATCAAGATGAAGGGGAACTGGGTGATGAGTTCTTATCTATTTTGCAAAGTGATGATTTAGAGTCGCTGCTTGACGTGCAAATCCAAGAGGATGTTGTGGCTGTTCGTGAAACCGTTCAGCTTGGTGATGCAAGAGCGGCCATCATTATTCCTGCTAATTTTTCCCAATCAATCAACGAACCTACTGAGGGTGACCAACAGGCCATCGTTCAATTTTATGCTGATCCGAGTGCAACCTTAACACCTAACATTGTCCGCAGCATCACGGTTCAAATATTGAATGGGTTTAATACGGCTGGCATAGCAACGGCCGTTACCTTTGAGCAGCTATTTATGACCGATCCGGTTGCGGCATCTGCCCAGCTAGAAAATGTGACTCCGCTCTTTGATACGGCAATTTCAGAAAATCTAGCGTCAGCAACTACCCAGCCTCGATTAAACAGAATTGCCGTTGGTGAGACAGAAGCAGAAACAGATATCTCCCCATTTGCCTTTTTTGCACCGAGCATGGGTCTACTGTTCCTCATGTTCTCAATGATGGATGGCACACGGTCCATTCTTGACGAAGAAAAAGAAGGCACGCTTGGTCGATTGATGAGCACCCCAATAAGCTATCGTGAAATTTTGATTGGAAAGATTGGTGGTGTCTTTTTGACAGGTGTTCTTCAATTTTTCATCTTTGTGATTGCATCCAGACTGCTTTTTAATCTCAACTGGGGTAATTCCATAGTGGGTCTCATTTTGATGACCGTCACCATGGTTTTGGCATTGACCAGCTTAGGTGCATTTATTGCGGCCTTTGCTCGTGACTTAAATCAGGCCAATATTTTAGGCACCATTGTGACACTTATTTTTGCGGCTTTGGGGGGCAATTTTGTACCAGCGCAAAACTTCCCTCCTTGGCTTGAGCAGTTGAGCAAAATCACAATTACCCGATGGGGCTTAGATGGTTTTACTGATTTAACCATTCGCCGCTTAGGAGTTGAGTCCATCTATTTAGAAGCGTCTGTCTTGTTTGGCTTGTGTGTCTTGTTTTTGATCTTAGCCATGACCCAATTTCAACGACGCGTTGTTAAGTAAATGGCATGAAATCGGTTGAAAGAGGGTTGGAAAAAGCTTTCCGTGGTTTGACCCCCTTTTTCCCGAGCACATAAGACAATCAACCTGAAAAAGAAGATACCGGCTTCGTCAGGCTTAGCCTGGGTTGCTAAAAATATCTAAGGAATCAGTCTCATGTTCCAAACGATTTATCATATTGCCGCAAATTATTTGAAAAGAACGTACAGCTCACGTGCTGTTTTAATTTTCCAGCTCTTAATGCCGCTTATATTTACCTTTTTGATTGGACAAGCGATTGGCGGCCCCAGTTCGTCAAGCTCTAGCACAACTGTAGAGTGGATATTGCCCATTGTTAATGAAGATGAGGGTGTGTTTGGTCAAACGCTCGTTTCCATCTTGGATAACGATCCTGCCATTAGAGTTGAAGAGATGAGCTTGGAAACGGCTGTTTCTACTGTTGAAGCAGAAGAACAATTGGCAGCTGTTCATATCCCTGCCTCATTTTCAGAAGCGCTATTAACCAATCAAACACCTGTTGTTGATTTTTATGCCAATGCGGATGATGCTCGCCTAACACAACCTATTGAGCAAGCCGTGATGAGTAGCATTAGTCAGCTAGCTGGCTTCATTGCTGTGGCAGACATCTCAACGTCTGTGGGAGATCAAGCGCTTGAATTAGAAGATCAAACAGCTTATTTTGAAACGGCCGTTGATTTGGCCCAACAAAAATGGGAGGCCCCTCCAACAGCATTACAAATTAATGAAGATGAAATCATTGTAGACAGCAGCATTCCAACAGGCATTGATCAATCTTCTCCTGGGATGATGGCGATGTTTGCCACCTTTGGCATGATTGGGGGTGCAGCTGCGATGGTACAAGAGCGGGAAGCTGGTACGCTTCGTCGATTGGTTGTTATGCCGATCTCAAAAGGAAGCATCATTCTTGGTTTTATGCTGGGCATTTTGCTAACTGGCATCATTCAAATGGCTATTCTTATTATTGCAGGCGCTCTCTTCTTTGACGTGGCCTGGGGGAGTTCGCCATTAGCTCTTTCTTTAGTCACCTTTGCTTTTGCATTAGCTATTACAAGTTTGGGAATGTTCATAGCTGCACTAGTGCGGACTGCTGCTCAAATTAATGGTATGTCGACGTTAATCGTGTTATCGATTGCTGCCTTGGGTGGGGCGTGGTGGCCACTCGATATTGTACCTACGTGGATGCAGACGCTTGGTCGTTTTTCACCCATTTCATGGGCGATGGATGGATTTCATGATGTCATAACGCGCGGACTGTCCGTAACGGCCGTATTGCCGGAGGTGGGGATGTTGCTGCTGTTTACGGCCGTGTTCTTACTTATTGGCATTGGTCGATTTAGATATGAATAACTGAACTGTTTTCATGTGCTTTCCCTAAATAATGAAGATGCTTATTTCAGTTTGTCATATAATCTAAA
>JANQSK010001281.1 GCA_028284105.1 Anaerolineae bacterium | reverse complement strand
CGTCTGACTATCATTCATCACATGATTATCCTGCAGGGTCAAGAGCTTGGTCACGCCTATGGGGCCGATGATCTCTTTGAAAATCTCAAGGTTCAGCTTTCCCATAAAGATCGTGTGGGATTGGTGGGGCCAAACGGAAGCGGTAAAACGACGCTTCTGTTGATTCTGGCTGGATTGTTGGAACCGACTGAGGGGCTTGTCACAAGACGTGATGGGCTGACCTTAGGCTATTTAAGACAAGAAGCAGTTCTCACGTTTGCAGGACAAGATAACACCATTTATGAAGAGATGTTGACGGTCTTCTCCAATTTGACGGAGTTGGAGTCAGATATGCGTGAACTGGAAGAAAAGATGTCTTCTGGGGATGCGCAAACTTGGGTGTTTGATGAATACGGCCGTATTCAAGATTTATACACACACGGTGGGGGATACGAATATCAATATGAAATTGAGCGCGTTTTACAAGGGCTTGGTTTTGATAAGCCGCAATGGCAGCTTCCCCTTACCAAGCTAAGTGGTGGGCAAAAAACCCGTGTCTTGTTGGGTCGACTTTTGCTTGAAAAACCGGACCTGCTCATTTTAGATGAACCCACAAACCATCTCGACACAACGGCCGTTGAATGGCTGGAAAAAACTTTGCGACAGTGGCCTGGGGCATTACTTATCGTCAGTCATGACCGTTACTTTCTGGATCGAGCCATCAACCATGTTTGGCAACTCAATGCTGATTCATTGAGGCAATTCAAAGGGAATTACTCAAGCTATGTGGCTCAAAGAGATCAAGAGTGGGAACGTGAATTGGAAATGTTCACTGCTGAAAAAGAGCGGCTTGATAAAGAGCTTGCCTTTGTTCAGAAACATATTGCAGGTGGAAAAACAGATATCGCCAAGGGGAAATTGCGCCGCCTCACAAGGGACATTGTTTTGCTTGAGGAAGTGGGGCTTTTGGCTCGACAGGGAAAGAGCTGGCTTGAAATTGGTGGACGGGTGCGCACGTTTAGTCCAAATGAAGCAGCCCGCCGATTAAAAGCAATTGAATCCCCAGCAGGCCGACCGGCCAAGATGAAAATCAAACTCAAACCAACGCAAAAAAGCGGTGAAATGGTGTTACGCACCAAAAAATTGCACATCGGTTATCCCGATTCGCTACAATTAACCACAGATGATCTTGAATTAGAAAGAGGTAGTGTCGTTGCTTTGATTGGTCCCAATGGCAGTGGGAAAAGCACGATGCTTCGAACTATTCTGGGTGAGTTGAAGCAAATTAAAGGAAAGCTTCGCTTAGGAGACGGCCTTAAATTTGGGTATTTTGCCCAAGGGCATGAGCAGCTCGATATGGAAAAGCGGGTGCTGGATGAGCTACTCGATCATTTGCCCATGTCCGAGACAGATGGACGCACATTTTTAGGACAATACCTGTTTCGTGGGGATGATGTTTTTAAGCAAATTAAGGATTTAAGCGGGGGAGAACGGGGGCGACTCGCATTGGCGATATTAGCCCTCAAAGGGGCCAATTTCCTGCTCTTAGACGAACCGACCAATCATTTAGATATTCCATCACAAGAAGTGCTTCAAACCGTTTTAGAGAAATTTGACGGCACGATTGTGTTGGTTTCCCACGATCGGTATTTGGTTGACCGATTGGCAAATCAAATTTGGGAGCTTCGAGATGATCATCTTCACCTGTTTGAGGGAACCTATCAGCAATTTATCGCAGTTCGTGACGGGAAACCGTTTGATGCGGTCATGAGCCAATCAGCAAAAGAGTCAGCTTCTTCAAAAGTAGCACTTCCTAAAGATGAGAAGGAGGCTGAACCTGTTGATTTAAGCTGGGTGGAAGAAGTGAGCCCTCCCATTCCACAAATGAGCCGCAAGGAGCGCCGTCAACTGAGCCGGCAAATTGCTGAGCTCCGCGATGAGGTTGAGGAGACCGAAGCGTGGATTGAGCAGCTGCGGTTTGATATTTCCCAAGCAGAATATGACCAAGACGAAGCAAAATACGGCCGTTTAAAAACAGAACTCACCATAGCCGAAGCCGAACTTGCCTCTCAAATGGAGCGGCTTGACGCACTTATGGGGTAACGTACTTCAAAGCTTACTCATCTGGCGAAACAATAAGCGGCAAGAAAGTTGAACTGTTATATCCACCATCAGGAGCCCCACTACCATCACTCACTGAATCATCTAATCGTAAAATAAATAGACCGTGCTCAATGGTACTCACCGCAATATTGCCACTTGGAAAGAAGGGGTAGCTGCTCCATGCACCGTTAAATCGGGCTTCGTTATCATCATCAACGTCTACGAAGGTGTCAAAATAAGCGACCTCAGTGAGTGTTTCACTAGTTTCATCAAAATCAAGCACTCTAAGACCACTGCGGTAGTTCGCCTCATACACTAGCCCGTCGTGAACATATAAAT
>JANQSK010001214.1 GCA_028284105.1 Anaerolineae bacterium | reverse complement strand
AGGCATGGTCAACTCTGCTCCTGATTTTGGATTGCAGCCTAAGGTCATAAATGGGTGTTCAGATTTATTCATCGAAGTGTTTGGTGAAAACGGCCGTCACGCACGCTCAGCAGTGGGTATGGCCGCCTTACCCAATCAAGTTGCCGTTGAAATCGAGGCGATTATTGAAATCCATCCAGAATAAGAATTGACCCAAAATGACCGTTACTTTTACCTTGCTTGGCACCGGCACCCCAGGTTGTTATCCAAACACCTATCAGGCTGCATCCGCCCTTGTTATTGATGATTTTCCAATCATCATTGACTGCGGAGGAGGGACGATTCAACGTCTCTCTGTGGCTCATGCCAATGGACAACCTGCGCTTCGAATAAGCAATCTCAAGACGCTCATACTGACTCATTTGCATCCCGATCATTCTGCGGGACTGGCAGATTTCATTATTTCAACGTGGATTATGGAACGAAAAGAGTCACTGACCATTTATGGACCTAAAGGGACAAGGGAAATGGTTGAGCTGCTCATTCAAGCATACAAAATAGGTATCGCTGAGCATCGGGATACTGAGTCCCCAACTAATTGGCCACTCAAGTATGAGGTCATTGAATATACAGATGGGGAGTTATTTAAAACACCAAAGGTTCAGGCCATTGCATTTCGAGTCTTACACGGCCGTTTAGAAACCTACGGTTTGAAATTTATTATAGGTGATAAAACAATAGTGCATTCGGCAGACACATGCCCTCATCCGGCGATCGTTGAGCATGCTAAAGGTTGCGATTTGTTGGTTCACGAAGTGTATAGTGCTCGAGGGGCAAGCAACCCCGTTCGGAATAGCCCAATGGCTTACTTCAAGCGAATGCACACCTCAACCGTTGAATTAGCCGATATTGCGAACCAAACCCAACCTAAAAAACTTGTGCTAACTCACCAAATGCATTTAGGGGCGGTGAGCGACGAAGAAATGGTTCAGGAAATTACAGATTTGTATTCAGGGGATGTGATTTTTGGTCGCGACCTTGATGTTTTCAAGATATGAAATCAGGAATTTTTTAACAAAGGAGTCAGAGGATGGCTATAAATTCAAACTTAGCAGAATCGGTGGAGCAAGATTCTCCAATCCAAGAAACCAATCACTTAATGAATGGTGAAACCTATTTAGACTCTCTAAAAGATGGTCGAGAGATTTGGTTTGACGGTCAGCGGGTTGAAGATGTCACCGAACATCCGGCATTTCGAAATGCAGCCAAAAGCATGGCGCGTTTATATGATGCTTTGCATGATCCTGAACTGAAGGATGATTTAACGGCCGTTGATAAATTTGGTCACCGCACTCATCGCTTCTTTGCACCCGCCTACTCCTCCGAAGACCTGTTTAAAGCCCGCAAAGCGATCGACATTTGGCAACGCATCAACTATGGTTGGATGGGGCGAAGCCCAGACTACAAAGCAGCCTTTATGGCGCAGTTAGCTGAAGGGCATTCATTCTACGAACCCTACGGTGAAAATGCCCTCAATTGGTACAAGCAATTCGCCTCCAAAGGGTTACACCTCAACCATGTTTTGATCGATCCCCCAGTTAATCGAGCTAAAGGGCGAGCAGAGGTCAAAAATATCTATCTCTCCCTTGATAAATCGGACGACAAAGGAATTTATGTTTCAGGCGCAAAAATGGTGGCAACAGGCTCTGCTTTGACCCATGCCACCTTTGTTGGTGTTAATAGCGGCACTGCAGCACGCATGGAAGTAGGGCGCGATGAAGATATGGCGCTCATTTTTATTGCCGACATGAACGCGCCAGGTTTGAAACTAATTAGTCGCCCATCTTATGAACTTAAAGCAAACAGCCCATTTGATTCTCCACTGGCGAGCCGTTTTGATGAAAACGATGCGGTTGTTGTCTTTGAAAATTGCTTTGTGCCGTGGGAAAACGTCCTGATTTATCGAGATGTTGAAAAAACCAAGCAGTTTTACGCCCACTCAGGGTTTTTCCAGCGGTTTAATTTGCAGGCAGCCACTCGGCTAGCAATTAAGCTCGAGTTCTGCATTGGGTTAATGATCAAAGGAACAGAAGCATCAGGCACCAATCAATTTAGAGGCGTTCAGGCAGCCATTGGGGAACTGGTCGCCATGCGCGAAACAATTCTGGCAATGACCACCGCTATGATTTCTGATCCTGAACCAGGGATCGGAAATTCTGTTGTGCCGCGTTTACAAACGGCTGCTGCTTTGCGTATTTATATGACCAATGCATGGACCCAAGTTCGAAACACATTTGAAACGGTTCTGGCTGGTGCACCGAGCTTTGCCATTTCTAGCGTTCGCGACATGCACGCCCCTGAATTAGAACATATCATTGACACCTATTATCAAGGCACCAATCTTGAGGGTCGGAGTCGCGTGAAGCTTTTTAATCTCGTTTGGGATGCACTTTACTCCGAGTTTGCTGGTCGTCATGGGCTTTATGAACGCAACTATGCAGGTAATAAAGATCAGCAGCGTTTAGATACGTTGCGCTGGGCTACGCTTCGCGGAGATATCGATCAATGTCGTTCCTTGGTAGATAGCTGTATGTCTGATTATGACACGAACGGCTGGATTAATGATGTTTGGAAGGAATAAGTAATGAGTCAAACGAGAAGGCGGAGGCGAGCCTCAGCAAAAAGCGGCCGTAGTCAAAATCCCTATTTAAAAATTCCATACAGTCAGCTTAAAAACCCTTGGCCGCCGTATGAAATTGCTTCCCCTGAAAAAATTGAAGAGATTCATGAAGCATCGATGCATATCTTAGAAAACACAGGCATTCGTTTTCAAGACAAAGAAGCACTTGATTATTGGGACAAAGCGGGCGCAAAAGTGGATCATTCAACAGAGCACGTGTGGATAGATCGCAATTTATTGATGGCATTAGTTGCAAAAGCACCCACTCAGTTCACAATGCGTGCTCGTAACGCCAAGCACAGTCGAACCATTGGGAATAATTCAATTAATTTCTTCCAAAACGCC
>JANQSK010001279.1 GCA_028284105.1 Anaerolineae bacterium | reverse complement strand
CGGCCGTCTGCTGCCATTGGCGGTGTCGTGACATCACCAGTTGATGAGGTCGTTTTAGATCAGCGTACTGCAGACCCAACTGACACGAAGTTGATTGTGGATGCCTATCTTCCTGGTCAAATTCGCATGGGTCCTAATTGGGACCCATTTGGTGAAAGCCGTGCTGAATTAACTGAAGATTGGTATCGTGCTTTGGCGCATGAATTAGCCCATTACTTCTTTTTCCTGCCGGATGATTATTTAGGAATCCAAAACGGAATTCTTCGCCGAATTGATTGTCAGGGCAGTTTTATGACCACCACGCGAGATCCGTCATACAGTGAATTTTTAAATGAGGCCCTCTGGTTGGGGGATTGCCAAGATACGGTTGCTGAGCAAACTACAACTCGAAATAACTGGGAAACGATTGAACAGTTCTACCCATTCTTCAATATTCCCGCCCCGGAAGAAGCGCTTTTAGAGGGTCCCAATCTGCTGCCTCTTGATGTGACAAATTTAATTTCATTTGGATTGGATTATGGTGGCGTGCGTCAGCGGTTACCAAACCGTATTTTTGAAATCAAAGATGAAACAGGTGATCGGATTCGAGTCCCCAATGCTATGGTGTATATGATTCAAACTCAGGGGACGATGACAGAGACGGATGATGTGTACATCAACATGGGCACGACGGGACCTGGTGGAGATAGAGTTCAGGTTCGAGGAGCATTTGATGGTGACTTGCTTTGTATTTCAGATCCTAATCAAGAACCACCCCGACATGGTTGTGAGGAACTCGATAATTCTGATGTTTCGATTTCACTTGAAGAACAAACGGCATGGAGCCCAATTATAGAGGTGAAAGAAACGGCCGTTATTTCCAAAACTCAAATGGTCACTTTTACTTTAAAAAACATTCCTGCTAACGAACAAATTAATGTTCAAGTTTTCTCGTCACACTACAATTCTTTTTCTGGAAATTGGGGGGCTTCACCCATCGAAGTCATTTCAAGCGCTGAATCTAATGCTGATTCAGTTGTAGAGGCATTGGAAGTAGGTGTAGGTCTTCCAAGGTTTGAGTTTGATATTACCGTGCGCGTCTGGATTGATGATGGGTCTAATCGAGAAACGGTGACACAGTTTATTCTAAAGCCTGTTTGGGAAGCCGGTGAATTTGAGATTCCCAATACAATTACGCTGCCGATCACCCAAAATTTTAGCTATGTTCTAATTGGTAGCCCAAACAACGTGCCGTTAGGTGGACCTAACAATGTGCCGTTGGGTGGACCAAATAATGTACCACTGGGCGGACCTAACAATGTGCCGTTAGGAGGTCCAAACAATGTACCGCTGGGTGGACCAAATAACGTACCACTGGGTGGCCCTAACAATGTGCCGTTAGGAGGTCCAAATAACGTACCACTAGGAGGTCCAAATAATGTGCCATTGGGTGGCCCAAATAACGTCCCGTTGGGCGGACCTAACAATGTGCCACTGGGTGGACCAAATAACGTACCGCTGGGTGGTCCGAATAATGTGCCATTAGGTGGCCCAAACAACGTGCCGCTAGGTGGTCCAAACAACGTGCCGTTGGGAGGTCCAAACAATGTACCGCTGGGTGGTCCAAACAATGTGCCGCTAGGCGGACCAAACAATGTACCGCTAGGCGGTCCAAATAATGTTCCATTGGGTGGTTCTGATGGGAGAACATTTGGGGCACCAATCTTATCTGCAGACGCACAAGTAATTATTCATAACAATTTTGGCTTTTTTGAAGAAAATGGTGTGGAAACTTTACAGCTATTGGCAAATGCTCCCGATTTAGCCCCGTGGTATGTTCAGGTTGGTCAGGCTTATCGAGTAGAGTTTGAACCCGACTTTACGGATGAACGTTCAATTGCATTCTCTTACCTTCAGCGAGACGTGCCTGCTGGATTTGAAGATACTTTACAAATTGCATTTTTAGAAGATGGCTCAAATCATTGGACTTTGTTAGACACAGAACAATTTGTAGAAAATTTAGTCGTTACTAAAGTTGTGACGGATACAACTTCGGGAACTGGTGTCAATGGTGTGTATAGTGTTGTTTCGACGATAGAGGGACAGCCGATGTCTAATGGATGGAATTTACTTGCTTATCCAGTACCTATTTCACGACCAGTTAATATTGCCTTGGGTTCAATTATTTCTTATACGACCACGGTCGTAGATAGTATTGATGCAGGAACGATGCCACCTGTGGATCAATATGCGCTTGAAGCTGAGCTCACAGCAAAGACGGATATTAACATTCGTTCTGGCCCAAGTATTGATAACGAGATGATCAGTTATCTATTACAAGATGAGATGGCTACGGTTCGCCCGTATGCGTTAGACGCAAATTGGCAAATCATAGAATGTCCAGAGAGAGCCAATCAGAGCGATGTTTGTTGGATTACTGGCCGCTCTCAATTTGTCCAAATTGAGTCAGTTCAGCTAAATGATTCTGGAGAATATGTATTAGAGTTTGGACATGTGTATTGGGTCTTGATTGAAGGATTGGAAGATGGTCAGACAATCATACCCTATTTAGCGCCACCCACATTAAGCTTAGATGGGCAATTAGAATAATTGAAATCAATGCACAACGAGTTGCAATTTAAATGATGTGCCTAAGCACATCATTTTTTTCTGAATTAAAGAGAGTTTTGTTTACTCGTATGGATGTTCCAAAGAGCGCTGAGTTCATGATGGTAAGGAATATTGTTTGTAAATTGGTCCCTTAATTGAGGGTGGTTAATTTCATTAATTCTTTCTTGAAGATATTTATAACCTGTAATGAGCATTTGATTTCTTTGACTTGAATTGGATTGTTTAAGTTGATCAAATGCTTTGACACAGCTTAAATAGACAAGTACCGGGAATTCAATACCATCCGTTCCGTTATTATTAAGCCAGTGACTAATTTCTTCGAGAATTGAAGTGGCTTGTTCTTGTAATCCTAATTTGGCTTTGTTTAAAGCGAATGCGGCGAGTGTATCGATTTTCAAAGCTTGTGTATCCAATTCATTCCGAAGTTTGAGTGCTTGATTTAATGTTTCATCTGCTTTTTTACTTTGCCCTTGATCAACTAGGCAATATCCAAAATGGGTTAATGTATATGCTAAACCACTTGGTTGATTTAATTCCTGATAAATTTGTGTTGCTCTTTGGAATAGAGTATTCGCTTCTTGGAAGTTTTTCTGAAAATAGTTGATTAAACCTAAAGAATCGGTACTTGAGCCAATGCTGGCTAAATCACCAATTTCCTTGCTCACATCAATTGATTCTTCATGATAATTTTTGGCTTTTTCATAAATACCAAGCTCTAAATTTGTGTTGCCTAGAATGTTTAATGTTCTTGCTTCCGCGTATCGGTATCCGATTTCTCGACTTAACGTTAATACTTCTTCATTGGTGCTTTGGGCTTGAATAAAGTTGCCCGTGTTATTAAAGATGATTCCCTTTAAAAGCTCACAGGAAATAACACCTGAAGAATCATTTTCTAATTCATAAAGCGTTTTAGCTAGCTCAAGAAACTTTAATGCCAAATCATACTTTGCATCGTAGAAATGCACGACACTCAGATCATATAGATTCTGTGCCTCTTCAATTCGACTGTTTTCTGATCTGGATAGTTTTAGTGCATTCTCTAAATGGATGAGTGCGTCTTGATACTTGCCTTGGGACCAAAATGCTCGACCTAAACGATGATAGGCCCTTGCTTGTGCGAGTTTATCATCAGCAGAAACGGCCGTTTCTGCTGAGAGCCTCGCTGTTTCAATCGCTTTTTCGTATTGATTTGTAACCAGTGAGAACGCCGATAGTAATAGCGTAACTTGGGATAATTTTGATAAATCATGCTTATCTGAAATAAGCTGATTTAAATCATCAAGAACACCCTCTTGCTCATCACGCTTTCCCATCCAATTTAAGACCGCTTCTTTCCCAATTAGCAGTCGGAAGCGTCGCTCATCATCTTTGGAATTCGTCAATGATAAAGCTCGATTGTATTGATCAAGCGCTTCTTCATTTTGGTAGCTCTCTCGAGCTTGATCTGCAGCACGTTCATAGTAGTCAACGGCTTTTACGGTGATTGCGGCACGATCATAATGGTAAGCAATTTCGCTGTAGTGAGGGGCTAGGTCAGCCTCATAAACGGTTTCAAAGGCGGTTGCCGCATTTTTATGAAGGGTCTTGAGACGCGTGTGAACCTGCATTTCATAGGCTGCATCTCGTAACAGCATGTGTCTAAACAAGTATCTGATTTGGCTGAGAAGTACCCATATTGATTCATCCGTACCACGTTGTAAGGTTTGATTGATTGCAAAACTGCCACTCAGCATTTCTTGCAGAACGGGTTTGTCGAATTCGCGGCCTAAAACGGATGCGTTTTGGATGGCCTCTTTTACATCAGAAGGCATTCGATCTAAACGCGCTGTCAAAACGGAACGGACATCTGTCGGCAGCAAACTTCCCGTTTGTAATAACGCAAACTGTTCATCTGAATCCATCGCAAAGTTGTTTTCTTTGAGGTACAAAATCATTTGCTCAACAAAAAACGGATTCCCTTCAGTGCGATCAAGCATCCAGTTTAGAAAACGGCCGTTTGGCTTTGTTTCAATCTTTTCAATCATGAGCTCTTGGATAGCGGTTTTTTCTAAATTA
>JANQSK010001277.1 GCA_028284105.1 Anaerolineae bacterium | reverse complement strand
GCAGCTTGCTCTTCGATCAACGCGTTCATTTCATCATCGGTCATCTCTTCAGCAAAGCGCGCACTGACAGCTTCATACTGGTCAATCAGGTCTTTTAGTTCCCCCAATCCTTCCAGTACGTTTCCTTCAACATCCTTGTCGGGATTTAATTGCGGTTCCTGAGGCAAATAGCCAACTTTGGCACCTTTGGCCGGCCAGGCTTCGCCGTTAAATTCTGTATCCAGACCTGCCATGATGCGCATCAAGGTGGATTTTCCAGCACCGTTTGGCCCTAATACCCCAATCTTGGCACCTGGTAAAAATGACAACCACACATCCTTTATCACTTCTTTTCCACCAGGATAAGCTTTGGTAAGCCCCTTCATTACGTAAATATATTCTGTCATGGAATTTCCTTTGTTCGTTTTTGCGCAATGAGTGAGGTGTAGCGGATTTGTGTGGGGAAATCAATAGTATACCTGGATGGTGTGGTGGGGTGTAGATGACTGTCCTTCCCTTAAATATTCCGTGATCTACTCTACAGTGCAATTTCTGGTTAATGGCAATTTTAATGACCAAAAATAGTGTTCCTTGCATATTTTTATTAGCTTTGCTATCAATCACCAACAACCATAAAACAAAAAAGAAAGACGGCAGGACTTTCCCATGCAAGAAAATGACAAAAGGCTAGTCATCATTTCTGATGATGACATTGGAACCTACAATGATGTATCACAAATATTTCAAAATTGTGGCGTAGAAGTTGAAGTAATAAGGACTCATTCCACTTCAGAAGCACTGCAAAAAATTAGGGAATTGACTGAGGCTGGGCGACGTATCGATTTAATTTCTTTCGATGCATTTGAGCCTTGTGCTACGCACTTAGAATCAAATGCTAGAGAAATTCAACAAGTTATGGATTATTTTAATGGTCAACCTCAGAGTTTGCGGCCTGGTCAAGTATTTATACACTCAAAAGATATAAGTTTTGCTAGGGAAAGAATCTTAGGCTATGTAGATTTTGGTGATATCAACGTCGATGTCGTGGATAGTATGGAGTATCTGTTTATAGGAAAATGGGGTGCTCGTGATACAGATGGACTAGGTCACCTTAATCCTGACGTCTCTAGAAAGATTCGAAAGTATGTGAATCGGGCGTGGGGAACAAATTTCCCAACATTTAGAAGAGAAATTGAGCTGCTCAATCGGCCTCCTAAGGCTAAAATAGAGATGCATGAAGCAACAGAAGCTGTTGAACAAGGTATCTTAACATCTGTAGAAGCTTTGATGAGGCTTTATCTTAAAAAGCAAATACCCGTTACCAACTCTTTAAATGTAGGAACTAAAGACGATGGGGATCGCTATGATGAGTTTGTTTTTGACACTGCATCTCCTGGGGCAGCTGTTGGGCGCATCGCTTTTTCTGAAGATGATATTACCTCTTTGCGCACAGAACATCCTCAGGATGGAATTATTCTTGTACTGGATTCTTTTTTACCGCACCAAGCACATTTGCTTACCCAAGTTGATGGCATTGTTCTGCTGGGTGAAGGCACAGAACACCTGAAAATTCTTACAGATAATCATGATATTCCAGCCATCATGGGAGGGGTGTCACGTGGTGGGTCCGGAGCAATTGAAGAGGGAAGCCTTGTTTTAAGGGGATATTGTCCTGCTGATCAAGAGGAAGGTGAAATTAAAGCACGTCTAAATTCAGGAGACTTCATTTCCTTTGATAGCTCTTATTGGTTAGGCGAAGACTACTATAATCAAGATTTGGGTAAATGGATGACAGTCGCATCGATCGATGGAACGCTCTATGCTGATCGCCTGCCTATAATTAAACCCTCAGATGTGCATCAAGGTAGCTATGTCACGCAGGCTGTTTTTTGGGCGGATCGCGTGATTGAAACAATGCCAAATACAATACAGGTTCATGCTAATGTGGACTCTGCAGATCATGTGGTGCGTGCGATTGAACAGGGTGTTTCTGGGGTAGGATTATTAAGAACAGAGCACACTATCCTTTTAAACCCACAGGCTCTCAATGCTTTACAAGAAGTCATGAAAGCACCAAGTTATGAGGCTCGTCAAATACCGCTTCAGAGGTTTGGTGAAGCACATCAAGCTGATATGAGATCTATATTTGAAGCTGCTGATCAATCACGCAAAAACTTTCCTTTGACTATCCGTCTTTTAGATGCGCCTTTGGATGAATTCCTGCTACCTGATGACATTGACAGTGTACGAACGCGCGTTGGAGGTGGTAATGAGCGTGGTGTTCAGTTTGCTCTTCAAACAGAGGGTTTGTATCAAGCGCAGATCAAAGCCATTTTACAGGCTGCGATGGAGGCAGGCTATCAACGCCCTCTCAAACTCATGGTACCGAACGTACGAAATGAAGAGGAACTAGCTGCTGTAA
This sequence comes from Anaerolineae bacterium, assembly GCA_028284105.1. Classification (GTDB taxonomy): domain Bacteria; phylum Chloroflexota; class Anaerolineae; order Promineifilales; family Promineifilaceae; genus QQUD01. Next base: position 9,108 of record JANQSK010001277.1, on the reverse strand, counting down.
GGGCTATGATTGATGGCATTGCCAAGGATGCCGGTTTTAGAGGACAAGTCTTATTTGGTTCAATGATTGAAACTTTAGAAGCAGTAGAGAACGCTTCAGGTATTGGACACTATTGTGACTTTATTAGTTTTGGGACAAATGATCTAACATCAGAAGTAATGGGTGGGATTCGCCGCAACGACGTGGTGGCTGTGCAGGCTTGGATGCAGAAAAATGGTCATGTGGGCAAGACACCTTTCGCCGTGCTTGCTGATCCCGTGAAAGAGAAAATGAGGCAAGCGATTACTGCCATCAAAGAAGATAAGCCAGAAATAGAAATAAGCGCCTGTGGAGAGCAATTTAGCGATTCTTCAGGTGTCCAGGCTGCTCAAGAATTAGGCTTGGGGGCTATTTCAATGTCTGCCAGAACAACAGACTATGCTCGCATTACCATCGCACAAGCTGAGTTGGAGAAAATAGGAGCAGACAAAATGTTGAGTGGTGTGCAGAAAAGACTTGATAAGGGTTTTGATGATCCAGCATGGTTAGAACACAATGATCATATCTTTGCACAAGCTCTTGATGAAGCTTTTGAGCACCCTTGGCTTATTGGAAGCACTGTGCTCGCAAAACTGAGACGTATGTGTTTAGCTACGCCACTTTCATCACGAGTTCAAAGCATTATCACAGATCAACTTGCAAAAAATAGAGAAGCGCAGGCTATTCTCAGCGACGAATATGCCGCCGCTTGGGTACAGGTAACGACACACTCAAGCTTTCTAAAAACAGGGGATAGATGTGCTGAACTGCTTCTTGAATTGCTATATTTGCCCGAAACTATACCCAACTTGACACTTAGTCCTATAGGCTATCAATCTGGGGAAGGCTTTCTGGGTATATTTAAAGCTGTTCTGGAATGTTGTCGTGAAGATGAACAATTTGGCATTGTGCCCGACATTGGGCGCACCCAAGCAGACCTTGTGCAAGGCCTTTATGATATTCTTGGGAATATAGATGCCGTAGATGGAAGTGATTTGCTTGTGCAAGCAAACGCTGAGGTTACAGGCCACTTTAATCCTATGGTCAAAAATCAATTCGATCAAGATAGAGATGAAATGGTCCCTGGCTTTATTAGAACATTGGAAGCAGCTGGTTTAGCTACCCCATGCCGGTAAACTTAGGTAATGGGGGTGGCAGTTTGCCATCAATAATAAAAAAACTTAATGGCGAAAAACACCTGTTGGACAGAAAGCATCATCTCCTAGTCGAAAAATCTTCTATTATTATTTTCTGAGTACCTTGAGTTATAGTACCTTTTATAGGCGGCTTCTTATGTCTGTTAGGTCTCCTTGTTATGGGAACGACAGTGGTTCCATTCTCATATGTTCCCTTAGTGAACTCCCCTTTCAAGTCCCATCGGCCATTAGCTGAGACATACCTGCCTCGGCCATGAGGTTGGCCATCTTTGATGGACCCGCGATACCATGCACCATTCTTCCAGGTATATTTTCCCTCTTGCATTGATCCGTCCTCACGGAATTTACCTTCAAATGTGTCACCATTGGGGGACTGATACTTGCCTTCTGATGGTATGTCGTTTTTAAATTTACCTTCAAACGTAGCCCCGTTCTTCAACTTGATCTTACCATCGCTTCGATTCCATCCTGGCTCGAACGTACCTTCAAACGTGGATCCATCTGGAAACGTTATTTTCCCCCGATGGCCCTCCCATTTCTGAAAAGTGCCCTCGAATCTCGTTCCATCCACCATCGTGAATGTGCCTTTGCTTGGTTCCCAGCCATTGAACTGCCCTTCGATCACCGTTCCGTTTAAATTTTCAAAGCGTCCCTCATGCAGTCCCCACCCATCAAAGGTACCTTCAAATCGTGAGCCATTATCAAGGGTTAGCGTACCTTCTTGAGGGGCACCCTTTTGCCAGGTTCCTTCGATAGTATTGTTGTTGCGTGAAGTAAATCGCCCCTCACCATGCCACTCGCGATCCAGAACTTCGCCAGAATAGGTCGAATTATCAACGCCCATTTCGTATCCATTTCCTCTGGCCAATCTCGTGTCAGTCAAAAGGTTTCCTTTGTTGCCAATTGATACGCCAGGAGTCGATACCGCCTGCATCAGCTCTTGTACAAAACGCGCTGGCTTAGCATTTTTCGTCCAAGAGCGCTTGGGAATAGGTAAACCAAGTTCTTGAGCCACTGCCTTGGTGAATTCAACACAATCATTCTCTATAACCTTATATTCACCGCGGGCAGCCCATTCATCACGAATCTTTAGTGTTGCGTCATAGGCTTCCTTATCAACCTCAACAACTAGGCGATTTGTCATTCGAGAGTAGCTCTTCTCCTTCCATTCATCTTTTAGCACACCTGGTACTGTACTAAATACACCCAACCCTTTCTTGGGGTATAACCCAAAGCCTTGCTCAACAGATCTTTGCCCCTGTTGATCCTCCATGCCCCAGCTGACGAAGGCATGACCAAGTCTGCCATCACGAGCAATGATGATCACAAAGTAGCGTACTGGTGGATCATCAAGAACACTCACGGAACGTAGCAGTTCCCGACCAGTCGGGATGGCGCTGGTTGAGTTGATCTTGGTGTAGTTTTTCTGATCGATCTGGATGCGCGCGAGTTCACCGCCTCCAAGCCACACCGTTTCCTCTTCTGCCTGGACGTTTGCTAGCGTACTTAATTGCCCATCAGACATATGTGTAGTCCATATTTCACCATCCCGGATATGAATCTGCGTGGGCGCTTCATCCGCCTGGGTGTGGTTATTGTTTCGACTGATCGCAATGACTCCACCATCGCCAAGGGCTTCCACACCATGTACCCAACGATCTTCCGTTTGAGGAACTAACTCATAGGTTTTGCCAGTATCTTTGGAGATGTGTAGGCCACGCGTGCTCCCAACATAGATATTTCCGTTGTCATCTTCACGGAGCACAGGTAGAGCAAACTCAACCCAGAAGATGGCAGCTTTTCCCAAACGCTCAGTCTTAAGAGTCTGATTTGCCAATGTTAAGCGATGTAATTCACCAGCCCTACTAATTGCTAGCATTGAATTATTTGCTGCTGCTGCCACGGAAACAAGATCGAGTTCGGAAATGTGGTGTTGGTGTTCCCATGCATTATCAATCAGTACATGAACTTCACCGTCGTTCACAAAGGCACTGAAATCGCCAGTCGTCGCTACACTACAAGGCATGCGTTCATCAGGTCGATATATATTGCTGAAGAGTCGAAAGTTCTGGTCGAAACTATACCAGTTTAAAACATCTTCAAATGTCGAGGGGTTCGTTGAAATCGTTAACTCCCAATGCTTGCCTTCGTCAGATGATGTGTAAAGCCCGTCAGATGTAGCCAGTAAGTATGCACCATCATCAGTAAGTGCACATTGGTGCATCAGCGGATTGGCTATCCAGGGAGTCTCTGTCGTATGCGTTCCGATGGGGAGCAATGTCCATGTCTTTCCATCATCAGAAGAGTGATGCACTTCCGTGCGATTACTGATTGCAAGAAGTTGGTCATCCTTTTCAGTGAGACTGGTGATCTGAGCAGCAAAGCGGTTGGATAGCCAAACCGGGGCTAAGGGAGTCGGTTCCCTTTGCATATCGCTTGCTTCTATTGTGTGGGCTGTGCCAAGTTGGGAAGCTAAACTCGCTACTGCAATAGCACCCAACCTCGCTATTTGGCCGTTCAATATGGTTCGGGCCATTATTTTATACTCCTAATGGTTGTAGATAATTTTGCCACAGAGTACTCAACATTGCAATATGCAGACTTTACAGCGTGTTGTTTGATGCAGGAGTGGCAATTTGCTATCAATAATAAAAAAACTTAAATGCGTTAGGTGGTTGTGCCCCCAAAAGTGTCCCCAAAGTTAAAAAATAGCTCTAAATTTTTGAGCAATTCGTCAAGACCAGTAAACGCTTTTAGGGTATGAATTAACTTCTTTTCCGTGGCCGCTTGGTTTTGATTTTTTTATCATTTTCAATCGTCGCATCCTCTGAAAGGGTGATAATACGATTTGCCAGATATTCAGCTTCGCGCATGTCGTGGGTGATAAAAATAATTGTCTTGTCCATTTTCTGCCAAATTTCCAACAAGTCATCTTGCAGCTCATGACGTGTGTAAGCATCAAGTGCAGAGAACGGTTCATCCATCAACAGCAACTCTGCACCAACTGAGAGGGCACGTGCAATCGCTACCCGCTGCCGCTGGCCGCCTGAGAGCTGATGGGGGAATTTATTGGCATGGTCTTCTAAACCAACCATCTTGAGGTTTTTTAAGGCTGTTTCTTTGGCTTCCTCTTTTGAGACTGGCAGAGGCTCAAGAGCAAACATCACATTGCTCAGCACCCGCCGCCAAGGGAGGAGGCGCGCATCTTGAAACATATATGCTCGGCGGCGTTTAGTGTCTTTTTGTTTTAGATTGATGTTGATCGTACCGCCTTGGGAATCAAGCAGTCCGGCAATAAGCCGAATAAGGGTTGTCTTACCGCACCCCGATGGCCCGACGAGGCAGATGAATTGACCTCGCTCAATGGATAAGTCCAAGCCCTCAAAGAGCGGTTGTATGCGGCCCACCTCATTGGCAAAGCCGAACTGTAGGTCTTTTATTTCTACGATGTGCGTTGCCACTTGAGAATCCTGTTTTCAATCATGTTATAAATCCAATCAGTTAGGGCATAGACCGCAGCAATGGTGAACATGTAAACCACCACTACATCGGTAGCTAAGAGCCCAGCCGCTTCCATCATGCGTTGACCTACACCTTGCACTCCGAACAATTCTGCCGCCACCACCAACATCCAGCCTTGGCCAAGACCTGCACGAATACCGCCTAAAATGCCCGGCGCAGACGCAGGGAAAATGATTTTACGCAGCTTTGCCCAAAAGCCTGTATGACCATAAGCATCCGCCAGTTCAATATAATCTCGCGGCACGGCCATGACGGCAGAGAGGGTCGCAAAGAAATTCAGCCAATACACCCCAATGGCAATCATAAAGGCAGCGGCCTCAGTTGTGACACCAAACCAAATAATCGCAAAGGGAATCCAGGCTAGCGGTGGAATCGGGCGTAGCAGCCGGGTAATCCATTCTTGAAATGCCCGAAAACGAGGTGAGAGTCCAACCCAAACGCCCATCAAAATACCGAGGATACTACCCACCACCACGCCAATAATGTAGTGCTGAAGAGATGAGGCGAGCATTGCCGTCCATTGACCATTGTCCAGCTCACTCATAAACACTTCCGGCAACACACTGGGGGGCGGCACGAGGGCGGCATTCAACCAACCTGCTTGCCAGACTCCTTCCCAAAGTCCAAGAAAAGCAATCAATCCTAAAATAGAAAAAACAAGCTGCTTACGTTCCGTCATTGGCCTTTAAAGCCTCATCATAAAAGTGGGTGTTAAACATACTCTCCACATCAACCCGTTGATCAAAACTGCCAACGGCGAACATAATATCGTGTTTGGCTTTGGTGGCTTCGATGATTATGGTTGGGTCACTTACAAAATAATTGGCAACATTACGAATCGCTTTTTCGAGCGTTTTTTCATCCAGCAGTCCTTTACCTGTCACCGCATTAAAGTCTTTTGCTGCCTGTGCTGGGTTTTGACGAATAAAGTTTGATGCCCGAACTTGTAGTGCGGCCATCTTAGTCACAATTTCAGGATGCTTTTGCATATAGGTGTTGCTAGTGGCCGCGGCAATAACGGGTAAGCTCGGTAACAGCTCTTCTGCTTTGGCAAGGTAGGAAAAGTTAACATTACCTTCTCTTAAGACCGTCAGTTGTGGCTCATAACTCCACCCCGCATCGACAGAGCCTGTCAGCACGCTTTGCTGAATTTGATCCAGTCCGGTTTGAATTACATTTGTTTCTTGGCTTAAATTGTTTTTCTGAATCCAGTTGCGCAACAGGGCATCCATAAAAGAACCTTTAGACAGGCTGGCGAGCTGCACAGGCTTTCCGGTTTCTTGATAAAAAAGCTTTATAGCCTCCACAGAGCCATGCTCTTTCAACAACTCAGCCAGTTTGCCAACGGCAATCACATCGACCATTTTAATAGTATTGGCAGCGTAAACCTGAATATCCAAGCCTTCCGACACACCTGACATAAAGATGGCCGGTGAGTTATAGATAATATCCAAGTCTCCCGAGGCATGGGCTTGGAGCATTGAAACAGGGAAGTTGAAGTTGCGAATATCAAGCTCAAGACCCGCTTCTTCAACCCATCCTTGATTTACCATCACGGCGAGTTGCAAAGAGCTATAAAGCTGTGTTTGTGCACCAACTTTGACTTTTGTTAAGTCAGCAGCTTGGGCTTGAAAGCTCCAAAGGGTGGCCAAAAATACGAGGAGAAACTTCTTCATCAGTTTATAGTTCCTTTCATAGCTTGATCATAGAATGATGTATTAAACAAATTCTCTACGCTGGATTTTACTTTGAACGTGCCATATTCCTGCAATAAATCATAGGAAAGTTGAGTGGGTGGAAAAATAACGTGGGGGCTGGCCTCGAACTGATCTTTACATTTGAGCAAAATCTGTTTGAGAGTTTCTTGGTTGATAAAACCCTCGTTAAGGGTTTCGTCATAATCTTGCCATGCGACCAAAGGGTTTCCTCGCAGCATTTTTGTCCCCTTTACGTGCAGATTCACAAAATGTTGAACAATGCTAGGATACGTTTCAACAAAATCTTTGCTTGCCCCTAAGCCAGTGAAAGGTTGATTTGTAATCATATCTTTACTTTCCACCAAACGTCTAAAGTACGGCTGTTTTTGCTGCATGATGGTTACGGCTGGTTCCCATAACTGTGCCATATCAACGGCACCGGTTACCGCAAGCTGATTAAGTTGATGATAGTTTGCCGTGATATAATTAATGCTATCATCCAAACCGTGTTCTTTCATCCATCGGTGCGCCATTATGCCAGGTGCTGTCGACGGACCAACGTAGACCAAAGAAGCCTTTTCACCATTTTCTTTTTTCTTTTCGATCAAGTCTTGGATTGACATTTCTGGTGATACCGATGGATCAAGGCTTTTAGCAAAGTCACCCACAGCAAATATATCGGTTGAATTAACCATGGCCGCACCAATAACCTGAAACTGACCCCCCTGATTGTTAGCTGTCATAATGACGGTGGGGGCAATAACAGCCATATCAATATCCCCACGGAACATGGCTTGAACGATAGATGCAGCATCCAGAAATTTAACAGGTTCAATATCAAATCCATTTTGATGATCCCATCCTCGGTGAATCATCATTGCCATGGTGGAATTTTGAATCCCAATTACATGTCCAACACGGACTTTTTGCAGCTCTTCGGCTTGTACCTGGAAGCTAAAAAATATGGCAATTAAAAGAAGAACTAGTTTTTTCAATTGAGGGCTCCTTCTTTTGCGGCTTGTTTATAGATCTCGGTATTGTAAAGCGCTTCTATATCAACAGGGTTGGGAATGAGTCCGGCACGGTGAAGGTAATCGTTAAATTCCTGCATTTGAGCAATACCGGGTTGCGGATCATGTTCAAAGAAGCGGATAGAATCTTGCATCGCTACATCTAATAAATCCTCACTTAAAAAGCCCTTTAAGGCATATTGATGGACGATTTTAGAGGCTTGTTGAGGATTGTTTTTTATAAATTCCGTTGCGCGTATGTGGGCGCGTAAAAACTTTTTCACCAGCTCCGGATTTTTGGCAATATAATCTTCTCCGGCAGCCACAACCACAACGGGATCATTGGGTAATATTTCTTCTGGCTGTTTTAAAACAGTAAGCGGCACACCTTTGGCTTTGGCGACACTGATCATTGGCTCAAAGATTGAAGCAATGTCAAAGCTGCCAGAGGCAACGGTTTGGGTGAGCTGGTCGCCGCCAGCAATATTGATAATGTCAAAATCACTTTCTTCTAAGCTGGGAGTTTGCTCCACCCAATGACGAAACATAATGTCCGATACTACGCCACGCGCATATAACGCCACCTTGGGCTTTCGCTCTTCTTGTCGTTGAAAAGCTTTCACAGCTTTTTCCAGGGGCATTGATTCTGCCAGTTCGCTAATGGGGCCGTTGCCCATTAAATAAAGGCCGTCTTTGGTGCTGCCTGCTAAAACTTGAAGGTCAAAGCCCTTGTCTTTCACGCTCAGCACAGCTGTGCTAATCGCATACAAAATATCCAGCTCGCCATTGGCATAAGCTTGTAATACAAAGGGGCCAGAGGGAAAGCGTTTTAACGCAATATCAAATCCTTCCTGCTTATCAAGGCCCAGGGCATCAATGACATAACTTTGGGCAAAGTGCAGGTTGCCATGGTGGGGGACACGGATTTTAGGAAGGGTAGCTTTTTTGCTAACAGCTTTGTTAAAGAATTGAGTGTTGAAAAACTTATCAAAGTCGATAGCCGTCTTAAGCTGACCATTTTTTAGCATGTAGTCGTGCAGCTTTTTACTTGGTTCAATCAGAGTTTGAATATCTGCGGTGAAGGTGTCCTGTGCAGCTAAAGTAGCAACCTCAAACGTCTCTAATGGCAACAACCCACGGCCCATGACTTTATGAATGCTCTCGGCTGCACGTTTAGGATCAGACTGGATTAAATCTGTGGCCTTGGTCACTAGACGATTCAGCTCTTTCACAAGCTTAGGGTTTTTCTCAACAATCTCACGCTTTAGCGCTAATGCGCCGCCGGGAAAGCCGGGGAATAGATCATTAGCTTTTATCAAGGTTTTCAGGCTTTCATCTTTTTGGCTAACCACGGTGATGAGGGGCTCAGGGATTAGGGCAACATCAGCATCCCCCGTGGCAAGTGCTTGTTGGATTTGATCCGGGTTGGCGTTATTTATTTCTAGCTTTGCACGATCAATATTAGGGTTTTGGTCCAACCAATAGCGCGCCACCAAATCCTGAACGGAACCTTTAAAATTGATGAACAGCTTTAAAGGGCGTTGCTCTTGTTCATAAAACGCCTCAAGACTTTGTTGAAAGTCGCCATCATAGAGTTTGGCAAACATACCACGCCCAACAAGATGCGAGAAGTTATGGCTCATGCCAGCCACAATCTGAATATCTGCGCCATTGGCCTGGGACAACATTAACGGCACGGTGGCA
>JANQSK010001271.1 GCA_028284105.1 Anaerolineae bacterium | reverse complement strand
GGCAGCCCTCTCTCCAGACGGGAAATGGCCCACTTACAATGTGCCGTCCGAGGAACGTGTCTATGGCTACAACTTTGAAAACGGCCGTTTTATTACGATTCAAGGGGCAATGGGAACACCGCCAGTTTGGCATCCCTATGACAACACCTTCCTCATTAATGATTTAAACATCACGGTCATACACGGTGATGAAGGGGATGATCATCGAGAGCATAGTCATGATTTTGTTGAATCAGTTCACCTATTTTCGGTCAACACAACGTCAGAACTAAGAGAAGCAATGACTGAAGCTGGTCAAGTGGACGATGCTTACCCTGTCTATTCTCCAGATGGTGAATGGATCGTTTTTGGTCGCCGACTCGCAAGAACAAATACTGGGCGTCAGCTTTGGCTGATGAAAGCAGATGGTTCGGAGAAAAGAGCCCTCACAGACACTGTGTTGAATCATCATAGCGTGGTGCGTTGGTCTGGAAACGGCCGTTTTATCCTCTACCAAACGGTAAACTTGGCAGATCGAACAGCCCCTCCGTCTCTATGGATGTTGGAGATTGACACAGGTGAAGCTACCCTTCTGGTTGAAAATGGTATTCAAGGAAGATGGTTTGTCGACAGTTGATTTTACAGAATTAAATGCCATCGATAGCTGCTCGACCCACAATCTCTAAAGCGGTATCACCAGATGGGGGTTGCATCGAGCCAGCCCGAACATCTCGAAAATGGCGCTCTAATGGCAAAGATTTGGTAATACTCGTTCCATCTGCGATGCGCAACGCTTTGTCAGTGACATCATTCGCTGTTTCAGTCACCATCGTTTTGGCAGCAGCAATCCGAGCAGACATTCGAGGTCTATCCTCATCAAGCTCCGTCCAGCTTCCAGCAACGTCAAATAACAGAGCCTGCGCGGCTTGCAAAGAGATGTCGATTTCTCCGATTTGACGTTGAATCTTCGGAAGTGTGGCGATAGGCTTACCTAGTGCAGTTGGCACACGCTCCAAGGCAAATTTAATGACGCTATGGCGGGCAGCCATCGCTGCGCCGAGATAAACAGATGACATGATGAGCGGGAACCAGACGTTTGCCGCTTTCTTAGTGGGACCTTGCTGTATCACGTGCTCAAGAGGGATTTCAACATTTTTAAATTCAACATCATGACTATCAGATGCTCTGAGGCTTAAGGCATCTTGCCAATTCTTATGCCAAATGATGCCTTTGCTCCCTTTAGGCACATATACATCTCCTAGCTGGTCTTGAACAGTTACACGGACAAGCAGGTGTGTCAGGTGCTCACCACCTGTAGTCCACGTTTTACGGCCGTTTACAATCCACTTATCACCACTTTCAGACATTACGGCCGTTGTGGCTGGCAACCCACCACGTGATGGGCTTCCCATTGCTGGCTCACTCGCAACAGCATTAAACATGCCACCTGCGGCTGCTTCACGGCAAAATCGCTCATACCATTCAGGCTTCCAGGTTAACGTTTCACGCTGATGACCAAATAGGTGAACCTGCATACCGGCAGCCATCGCGGTTGAAGCGCTCCCCTGAGCTAATTTTAGATGGGCAGCCACACAATCTTTCAAACTAAGCCCAAAGCCACCATACTCTTTCGGTACACTGATGCCTAAATATCCAGACTCTTGGAGAGCATCAATATCTTCTTTTGGAAGTTTTCCGATTGCATCTGCTTCATCTGCCCGTGTGGAAAAATCTTGAGCTAGCTGGGCGGCTAATTCAATAGGATTGTCTTGCTTTTCAATTGTGGTCATAGTTCACCTATTCCCAAAAATAATCTTGAAATTCTTGAATTACTTGATAACCAATTTTTTGATAGACGTGATTTGAAATGGGGTTCGTGAGGTCAGTAAAGAGGGTGCAGAATTGATTGCCTTCATCTAGCAAATGTTGACTGAGTTGGCTCACCACAGCTGAGGCATACCCGTGTCCTCGCTCTTCTTCAGGTGTGTAAACCATGTTAACCGCAATACCGTTTGCCGTTGGACGTGATTTAGCCGCCATTGATTTCGGCTGATCCTGTTCATCAACCCATACAAAAAGGTCCCGATTTTGCATAAGTTGGCCAGCAACCTGCATGGCTAAGCTTGGAGATTGATCGGTTTGGGCATCACGATGAAAGCCAAAAATCCAATCTGTCATTAAATCAAGCTCTTCAGCATATGGATTTCGCAATTGGCCTGCAGGAAGTGAAAATGAGCTCACTTTCCTAAGTGCATAAATGGCCTGTGGGGTTCCATCTTGAAACGGCCGTTCTTCGTTCCATGATTGAGCAAACGTATGCGCCAAAGGTTTTGGGCCAAAAATAGCCGGCACCTTCTTACCCTTCTCTTTTAATTCAAAAGCCAACGCTTGAGCCGCAGCAATCTCAGTTTCTAGCCCTGCCAACATCATCTTGCGCGGCGGCGTCATCACGCCAATCATCTTGATCTCATCAGCCTCTTCAACGGTCGCTAACACCGGGCGATTTCGTCGCCGGCGAGGCTGTCTCAAAAGGGATGTGATTGTGCCCAAAACAAGGTTATTAGCCGCTTCATTTTCCTCTAGAAACGGCCGTGTTTTTTCAGCAAATGCGGTGAGTTCAGAATGGAGTATCGTATTCATGGAAAAAAGACAGAGGTTACTGTTTCCAGCAACCTCATTTCAATTACTCTTTTTCTCGGAGGTGTGGGAAGAGTAATACTTCCCGAATGGTGTTTTTGTTCGTAAACAGCATCACCATGCGATCTATGCCTGCGCCAAAACCGCCATTTGGCGGCATCCCATAGCGCATGGCTCGAATGTAATCTTCATCAATGGGATTGCTCTCATCGTCATCATTGGCGTACAGTTCTTGCAGTTCTTCAAAGCGACGACGTTGGTCGATAGGATCATTCAACTCAGTAAAGGCATTCCCCATTTCCATACCGGCAATGAAATATTCAAAACGTTCGGTATGCATTGGATCATCAGGGATTCCTTTTGCAAGTGGAGAGATATCTCGGGGATAGGTGGTGATAAATGTAGGCTGAATAAGTTTAGGCTCAACGTAGTCGCCAAATAAACCATCAATGAGCTTGCCCCAGCTTGCACCTGGCGTAACGTGGCCACCTATTTCTTTAATCGCTTTCGCTAAAGATTCCGCATCCAAATGATCCATATAATCGATTTCGGCATGCTGTTTAATAGCATCACGCATCGAAATTCGTTGCCAAGGGCCAGCTAGATCGATATCATGCTCTTCATAAGTCAACGTTGTTTTACCTAAAACTTCTTCCGCAACCGTGATAAGCATCCGCTCGGTAAAATCCATCACATCGTAATAGTCCCAATAGGCGGCATAAAACTCAATCATGGTAAATTCAGGATTGTGTTTGAAACTCACACCTTCATTGCGAAAATCTCGACCAATTTCGTACACGCGCTCAATGCCACCAACCAGCAATCTTTTGAGATACAGTTCAAAAGAAATTCGCAAATAGAGATCTTGTTTGAGTTGATTGTGATGAGTTGTAAACGGCCGTGCCGCAGCACCTCCATATAACGGTTGGAGGATAGGTGTTTCAACCTCAAGAAAGTCATTATCATCAAAGAAACGACGTATTGATGAGATGATTTTTGAGCGAATTTTGAATAGATCGCGGACTTCTGGATTTACTGCCAAATCAGCATACCGTTGACGGTAACGTTCTTCAATATTTGAAAAACCTGAAAAACGAACCGTCACACCATCCACCTCTTGCTCTTTAACAACAGGCAGCGGACTGACTGATTTACTTAAAATTTTCCATTCGGTGACCCGGACACTTACTTCGCCAGCTCTTGTACGAAACAAAGCACCTGTTGCTTGAACAAAATCGCCCAAGTCGAGCAATTTACGAAACATGCGGTGGCTTTCTTCTTCAACTTCACCACGACGCAGAAACAGCTGAATACGGCCGTATCCATCTTCAACATGGGCAAATACAGTCTTACCCATATCACGCATGCTCATCAAGCGACCGCACACAGTTACAACAACAGGATCAGCATTTTCATCATCTGGAAAATCGGCCGTTGCTTCAGCAGAGGTATGTGTCCGCTCAACCCGTAATGGAAATGGATTAATACCAAACTCTTCTTCAAAGCATGTTAATTTTTCGAGTCTTTTTTGTTCTAATGGAGAGGGTTCCCAAGACATAACTCACTTCTCTCTGTCAAAAAAAAGCTCGTGTTTTTGACAACACGAGCCAAAATTATTATTTTGTTTTGCGCTCATGCGCTGTTGCTATTTAATTTTTACGATAACGAAGTCAAGAATTCCGTTCGGGGCGTTGACTTGAACTTGCTCCCCGACCTTCTTTCCCATCAAGGCTCGACCGAGCGGGCTTTCATTTGAAATCTTACCATCAACTGGGTTTGCTTCGAACTCACCTACAACGACGTATTTTTCTTCTTCGTCGTAGCCAACTTCTGATACTGTCACGGTTGTTCCAACACGAACAACGTCACTTTTGCCACCCTTGATAATTTCATAGTTCTTCAAGATTTCTTCGAGTTCAATGATTCGGCCTTCGATGAAAGATTGTTCTTGACGTGCGGCGTCTAATTCAGCATTGTCGATAAAATCATCGTCTTGACCGTCGTCAAAAGCTTGATGCAGGCGTTCGGCTACTTCTTCACGTGCAGTGGTCTTCAAATGATCCAACTCTGCTTCTAATTTCTTTAAGCCCTCTTTTGTTAATAAATGAGGTTTGTTTATAGCCATGAGATTCCTTTGTGAAGAGAAAAACCGCTGGAACAGCGGCAGTTCTCTGGCGAATTGAGAATTTGAGCGAAGAATTATAACAAGGAATAATTTAAATACAAATACGGTTTCCACCCAAATTCAATAACAGATCTTTTTTAATTTGGATTTCTTTTTTTGCAGAAATCGATTGAATAGAAACGGCCATTTTTTCTTCAAACACGACTGATCTAAAAACACATGCTTCAAAAATTAATGAACTACCCCATCCCTTCTTTTTTGGATACACTTTGCACCTATGACAAAACGACAACTTGGCTATTTATTTATGCTAGCTGGATTTGGGGCTAGCGTCGGTTTATTTGTAATGGACTTTATTGGTGCAGGTCAGTTCCAAGGCATTGGTCCTGCGCAACGTTTGGCGCTGATTGTAGCTGGTGCTGTCTTTTTGCTTGGTGCTTCGCTTTTACCATTGGGGGATAACCCAGCATGAGTTCGACCACGGCCTCTCAACCAGCCTCATCCCAAATTCAACGATTTCTCAATCAGCTTCTAATTTATCTGCCGCGCATTGTGCTCGGTATTGCAGTTCTTATTTTTATAGGCTATTTCATCGTTTACTGCATTTATGCATTTGCGCTTTTCCAATTCCCATTTGATTATGATCAAGGTGAGGGATTTGAGCTGATGGACACGGTGCTGTTTAGCCAGGGTCAGTGGCCCTATCGGGACAACAATAGCTATCCCTTCTATTCATCAAATTATCCTCCGCTCTTTCATGTGGTCATTGTGCCCCTTGTTTGGCTCTTTGGTCCTCAATATTGGACGGGACGTTTGGTTTCTTGGGTCGGAACGCTTTTAACGGCCGTATTTATCTCAACGGCCGTACACAAAGCAGGCAAACGATGGTGGCTCACATCGATTACAGGGCTTGCCTTTTTAGCATCCAATTATGTTTATCACGTTGGCCCTCTCTTCCGACAGCATATGTTCATGGTGATGTTCGAAACTGCTGCGGTGCTGTTGATGGCTCATGCCATACAAAAAGAAGAGGATGAAAAACGGCCGTATACCACTTATCTATTAGGTGTAATGATTTTGCTTCTGGCAGCCGGATACACAAAGCAACTTGCTTATGCCACTGTGATTGCCATTTTTGCATTTTGGTTATTACGCCAACCCATCCGCGCCATTAAATGGGCCATTCCCTTTGGCTTAATCACCGGACTCATCTTTTTATGGATCAATGTTTCAACGGATGGCTACTGGTTCCTCAATACGGTTACTGCGAATATCAATCCTTTTGTGCCTGGTCAAGCACAAGGGTTATTCAGACAATGGTTTAGGTTGCACACTGTTCTTATCGTCTTCAGCGTGATTTTTGCCATTTATCAACTCTATTTTGAGCGACTTTCTCTGTATACCGTTTGGTTCGTAGTAGCCACGATCAATAGCGTAACGGCCGGAAAATGGGGCGCAGGTGAATCTTATTTTGCCACAGCTATTGCAGCAAGCTGCATTTTAACAGGGCTGGTGATTCATCGTATATTGGATTGGGCAGGAAAAGCTGAAAATAGCGATTTATTTAAGGCCAGATTCCAACTTCAAACGCCAATCACAAATATAGCCCTTTTACTAATCGGCATCCTTTTTATCTATCAAGGCAGCAAAATGTTCCACATGCCGACCCACACACCACTTTTAAGCGGAATCGCATCAACATTGGGACAACCAACTGAGGTGATGATTGCACCACAAACATCCTGTTCGGCTCCAAGACCCGCTGAACCAA